>JAUIKJ010000066.1 GCA_030430835.1 Candidatus Hydrogenedentota bacterium | reverse complement strand
GTGCGCTTACACGTTGGCAGCAAGCCTGGGCTGAATTGGAGATGATAACCGGCAAGTACTCCCTCAGTGAATCCGCCGAACAGCATCAAGTGGAGGAAGCCAAGAGTGAGTAATTTCGCGGAAGCATGGAACACTGCCGCGACCACGACGTTGGGGCTGTTCTGGATGGCCTTCTGGGCCTTCGGACTCGGGTATGTGATCTCCAGCTTGATTCAGGTGTTCGTGACGCAGGAGCGGATGCAACGGACGATGGGAGACACCGGGACCAAGAGCGTGTTTCTCGGTACGTTCTTCGGCTTCATCTCCAGCTCTTGTTCGTTCGCAGCGTTATCGACGACACGGGCCTTGTTTGCGAAAGGAGCGGGGTTGATCCCGTCCCTCGCTTTCCTGCTCGCATCGACCAATCTCGTCATCGAACTCGGCATCGTGATCGCCGTGTTTCTCAGTTGGCAATTCGTGGTCGGCGAATACGTGGGCGGCATACTGTTGATTCTCTTCATGTGGCTCGTAGTTCGCCTTACGAAATCCGAGAAACTCATCGAAGAAGCCCGTGAGCACGCCCAGGAAAAAGAAGGTCACGACCACGATCATGGAGGCGACGAGGATCAGAACTGGAAACAGCTAATCACCAGCCGGGAGGGTTGGCAAAAGGTCGCGGGCAAGTACGTGATGGAATGGCAGATGGTGTGGAAAGACGTGACCATCGGCTTCACCATCGCGGGCATCATTGCCGCCTTTGTGCCAAAGTCGTTCTTCGAAGCACTGTTCATCGGGTCTGGAAACTCGGAACCCGCCCTCTATGAAGTCCTGGCCCAAACCCTGGTCGGACCAATCGCCGCATTCTTCACCTTCATCGGGTCAATGGGCAACATTCCCCTCGCCGCCGTGCTCTACTCCAACGGCGTCAGCTACGCGGGCATCATGGCCTTCATCTTCAGCGATCTGGTCGTGTTCCCCGTGCTGCGGATACAGGCCAAGTACTACGGCTGGAAGATGGCCGTGTACATCCTCTGCGTCTTCCTCGCCGTGCTGGTCGCCACCGCCACGCTCATGCACTACGGATTCGCCCTGACCGGCATGCTCCCCGATCCCAGCACCGCCAAGAGCGTAACGGACCGCGAGTTCTTCGCCGTCGATTACACCCTGTTCCTCAACACCGCCTTCATCGCCCTGTCTCTAGGATTCGTCACCTGGAAAGCCATGACCTCGGGAATAGCCTGGAAGCCCGGTAAGGCTACAAGTGAACGGGTACTCCTCGGCCTGTCCATCGTCGCGATGCTCTGGCTCATCGTTGGCATCTCGATTCCGATCTTCACGGCAATGGGTTGATTTTCTTCAACAACAAGAGATGTTGGCAATGATGGTTGAGCAATCTCCATCCGGGCCGAGGAGCGATGCCTGCGGGAACGTCTTCAGCGAGGTCATGCACATCTCGAACCTGAGATTAGATCAATAAGGGAATCGACAGGGCATCTGTTGGGAGAGCTTCGAGAAAATTGATGCATGAATTTTCGACTATCGGAAGAAAAAACCCTTTGAGATTTCTTGCCGCTATTACGGAGCACGCTCCTAACTCTCCCAACGGTCATTGTTAGGGGGACGAATCGGGGGACGCTTAGGATGACTGTTCTTCTAAGTCGAAGTCTGGCAGTAGCTTCTGAAATTCGTCCTCCGGAATCATAATCCACGTGTCCGGGGTTCGAGTCCCTGCACCGCTACCATTTTTTCTCCCCTTGCCACGCGATGCCACGCGCTAGGGCGTGGCATTTGGGAATCGTGCGCAAGCGCTGACGCAAGCGAAGCAGTTGCGATCGCGGGTTTCTTGTCGTCGGTCCAGGCAGGGTGCGCGATTGGGGCAGGGGCATGCGCGGCGTGGTCTTAGAGGCGCAATACGGGTGCCTGAACGCTTTCCGCGGCGCGGGCGACGTCTTCGCGGCAGGTGAAGAGGATTACCTGGTTCTTCTCGGCAATGCCCTGGATCAGGCGCATGGTGAGTCCCAGCCGCTTGTCGTCGTAGTTGGCAAAGGGGTCGTCCAGCAGCATCGGAATGGATTCGCCGTTTTCGCTGATGCTCTCCACGAGTGCGAGGCGTAGTGCCAGGTAGATCTGATCGACGGTGCCTTTGCTGAGGGATTGTTCCGGGTGCTCGTGCATCCGGTTCGTCTGTGGAATGCGAACGCTGATTTCCAGGTTGCGGCTGATCAGGATCTCCGAGTAGGCGCCGTCGGTAATGAGGGCCAGGTGCAGGCTCGCGCGTTCCGCCAGTTTCGGGGCAATGCGGGCATGCTTGTCGCGTGCGATTTCCTCGATCACGGCCATGGCGTAGCTCGCCGATTCGCGCTCGCGTTCCAGCGCGATGCATTGCCCCGCCACCGCCGCGCGCTCTTCTTCGATCTCGTTGATGCTTCGGTAGCCTGCACTGCGTTCGGTGATCGCGATATGCAGGGCGTGCTCCTCTTTCATGCGATCGTCTATTGTCTCCGTCAGCGTTTCGATCTCGCTGCGGATCATGTCGCGGCTCTTGTTTGGCGGGGGCGGCAGTTCGCCGTCGATCTCGACCGCCGCGCGCAACTCCCCGATGTCGTCATCGCCCAGCAGCGATTCCAGCTGCTGTTCCAGGCCCGACCGTTTCTCCCATACCTCCTGGTACTCGCGTGCCTGCGCCGCCATCGTGTGCCACTGCTCGACCGAGGAGACGCCCGCCTGCGCCAGCAGGCGCGCCAGTTCCTGATCGTGCTTTTCCAGCTCGAGCTCTTCGTGCTTTAACTGGCGCTCGCTCGCGTGGACCTTTTCCTTCATCAGCGCGACGCGTCCCCGCAGTTCGCGGTGCCGCGCGAGGCGGGTGCGATAGGCGCGAAGGGCTGCGCCGGCCGTCTGCTGCCGCACCTCGTCCTCGAAACCATTCTCCCGCATGAACCGGCGCAGCGCGTCTTCGGCCTCTGCCAATACCGCCTTCGCCGCACTCAACGCCGTCTCAAGGCGTTTCTGCTCTTTCTTGTGATCATCCAGCGCGCGGACACCGTCCGAGAGCCGCCGCTTCGATTCGCGGTATTCCTGATAGCGGCCTGTCGCGCGTCGTGCCGCCGTCTCCACATCCTCTTCGTCCGCGATTCTCTCGCCCAATTGTTCGAAGGTCTCGCGGTAGCGCACCAGCATCTGCGCGATGCGATCCTCCGCCTCGGTCACCCGCGTCTCCTGCGCGCGCAACATGTGAATATGCGCGCTAAGCTCTGCGTGGTTCTCGCGATAGACCTGGTATCGGGCCTCCAATTCGCGCAGGGTGTGGCAGCCCGACCGCTCCATCAGCGATTCAATCGGGTTCACCTCTGCGTCGCCCTCGCCCGTCATTGCGTCCACCTCAGACTGCAGGCTCGCGATCTCCCCCTCCAGCCGGGCCAGGCGCCGCCGCGAAGTGAGCACGTTCAGTACAAAATACAGGCCCGCCAGCAACACGATCCCGCCCGGGACGAAGAGGGCATCGTTCCGGTATTGGAACCACGCGCCCGCGATCGCGATCAGGCCCACGAAGCAGGCCGCGCCCAGGATGCGGAACTGCGGCGCGTTCGACGAGACACTATCGAAGTGTGAGCGCAGCGAGTGCAGCGTGCTCTGCCGCTGTACCAGCTTCTCGTCGTGCACCCGCTTGTCCAGCTCATAGTTGCGTGCCTGTTCTGTGAAGTCTTCCACGTCCTTGAACAGGGCGTGGTGCTCCGCAATGGACACCCGCTGCTGGGTGGTTTCTTCCTTCAGGCGCGCCAGTTCCTCGCGCTCCTCACCCCGGCTCTTCACCGCTACGCGAAACGAGCTCGCGAGCTGCATGATGATCTCCACCGGATCCGAGGAGACACTGCTGAAATCCGGGAGATCCTGCACGGCCTTCTGGCTCTCCGCGAGCCGTGTCTCTGCCGCGACCACCAACTCGCCGATTTCCTGTAACTGCTTGACCAACCGCTGCACCTCGTTGTGTGCTTCGGTGTGCCGCGTCTCAAGCGCTTCCGGGAGGTCCTGCATCTCATTGACCCGCTCCGAACCGCTTGCCTGCCTCTCCCGATCCAGTTGCGACTGCGCGCTCTCCAAGTCGGCGCGCGTGCGATCCAGTTGCCGCCGTGCCGTCTGCGCCAGATTCTCCGCGCGCTGCACCTCCGCCGTGCGATCCAGCGGAAACTCCCGCACCGCCCCCAGCGCAAAGCAATGCTTCGTCGCGGTGTCGATTCGGCCCGAGAGGCTTTCCGCCTCGCGTAGGCGTCGCGCCCGTGCATGCGCCTCGATCAGGCGCAGGTCATCTTCCAGCGCCAAGCGCTGCTTTCGCAGTGCCGCAATCTCCTCCAGAATACTCCGCCGTTTCTCCGCCACCCCGCCCACTTCCTCGAGCAGGCCCTGTGCCGTATCCAGTTCCTGGTCCAGGACCGCGATGCGCTCCCGCGCCATGGCCAGGGGTTTTGTGCGCGCGCCCGGCTGGCCGATCGCGCCGATCCGGGTCTGGAGCAGCTTCATCGCCGCTTCCGCCGAATTCGACTCGTCGCCGGTGTCCGCCAGTGAGAGCAGCTTCTCCCGAATCTGGTTCAGTGCGTCGTGGTCGCCGAGGTCTTCCAGGCTGAAATGGCTGATCGTTGCCGTGCTCAGGAACACATCCTTGCTTAGGCCAAGGTGCGCCTGTGCAAAGCTGATCTCCCCATTGCGCAGCAATTCGAAATCGCCCGTGACATCCCGTGCGTTTGTGCGGTCAAAGAGATGAATCGACTCCCGTTCCCGGTCGAAATTCCGGTGTATCTCGAACTCCGTGCCGGCGTCGATCGCATAGGTTAGCGATCCGCCGTAGCAATCCGGCGCCGTCCAGGGAAAGCGCAATTCGTTCGACTCATCGTAGGTCCGTTGCGCTGTGTTCCGTTTCTGCCCATAGAGCATGTCGCCCACAAAGCTGCGCACGGTCGACTTGCCCTGTTCATTCGGCCCCAGCACCACCTGCAGACCCGGCGCAAAATCGATCGTGCGTCCCGCGATCTTGCCGTAGCCGTCAATCGATATCTTCCGGATTCTCACGGGCGCTCCCCTGCAATGCCGTCGATCGGCATCGTCCGCCCGCGGTACGCCGCCACCCCAATGTCGCGCGCGCGCATCAACATCGCGCGCTTCGCCTCATCCGGTGCGTCACGCAACTCCTGATTCAGCCGCTTCACGAACAGGCCGAGGCTCGTGTTTTCTGCAGCAAGATCTTCAAAGTCTTCGGATGGTGCCGACGCGTCCACCAGTTCCAGGTGTGCGAACTGCTCCCTCGCGCCTTCCTGTATACCGGGCAGCGCCTCCCGCAGTGCCGGCGCCAGCGCGCCCGTCAGCCGCACCCGCGCGATCTGGGGCGTATCCGCGCCCTGCGCCAGGGCGGCCACCGCCGCGCTCAGGGCCTCCACCGAATCCAAGCCGTCACAATCCAGCGTATGTTCCGCGTAGATGGTTTCGGCACAGGCCACCGGTGTCACTGTGACCCTGGGCGCGTCCGCGCCCGAATCATCAATGTCCACTTCCAGAAAATAGCGCGGTCCCGCCTCGGCATAGCTTCGCCCTTCCGGTGTACCCGGGTAATAGGCGACCGTCGGGAAGTCTCCCGCCAGTTGCTGGCAGGCATGCAGGTGTCCCAGTGCGAGGTAATGCAGGCCACGGGGAACCACATCGGCCACATCAAAGGGCGCCACATCCCGCCGGTCCGCGGCATGCACGCTGCGTTCCGCGCCATGCCCTACCGCCACGTGCACCCGGCCATCCTCCGGCACGGCCAGGGTGCCCCAGGGATTCTCCGAGATCGTCTCATCATCGAAACCGAAGCCGTGTACCGTCAGGGGCGCATGGTGCAACTCGTGCGCGGTCCAATGGGGTTCGCCGAAAATATAGACATTGGCCGGCCACGCTTCCGAGGCATAGGGGCTCGCCCCCGTGTAGGGGTCCCGGTTGCCCGGTGCAATAAACACGGGGATGGGACGGATCCGCTCGAACTGCTCCCGCAGAAAGGCCACCGTATCCCGGCTGACCCGCGCATGATCATACAAGTCCCCGGCGATGAGCACCGCATCCGCCGAACAGTCCTGGGCCCGTCCCAGAATAGCCGCAAACACACGGCGCAGCGCCTGACGGCGGCCGTTCCCGAATCCCGGGGGAAAACCCGACGCGGCGAAAGACGCATCAAGGTGAATATCGGCAGTGTGAATAAGCTTCATGCGCGGCGCGACGGCTTCTTTCCTCGTGCCGTTAGTGTGGCAAAATAGCCCGCGTCATTCCAAGTCATGCGCCCCGACAACCACCCGGAGAACGCCATGCCCGCAACGCCCCGCGTCGAAATTGAATACTGCACCCAGTGCCAGTGGCTGCTCCGCGCCGCCTGGCTTGCTCAGGAACTGCTCAGCACCTTCAACACCGAACTCGGCGAAGTCGCCCTCCAACCCGGCACCGGCGGCATCTTCGAAGTCCGCGCCGACGGGACCACCGTCTGGTCGCGCACGCTGGACGGCGGCTTCCCGCAGCCCAAGGATCTCAAGCAGCGCGTCCGCGACGTCATCGCCCCCGAAAAAGACCTCGGCCACGCCGACCGCTAGTCTTCCCAGGGCTGACCGACGTCATTGGACAGGAATACGTCCACCAGCGCGGCATCGTAGTGTTTGCCCCGCTCACTCTGAAGGTATTCCACTGCCTGCGCGTGGCTGGCGTAGGTGCTGCGGTAGTGGCGCGGACTCGTCATCGCGCAATACACGTCCAGCAGCTTCATGATACGGGCCAGGTAGGGGATCGCCTCGCCTTCGAGCTTGTTCGGATAGCCATCGCCGTCCCAGCACTCATGGTGGCAACGCACGATTTCCAGCAGTTCCGCGCCCAGATCCGTGTGCTGCTGCAACAGCAGCCACTCGTCATAGTCGAGCACGCTCTTCTTCAGGAGCACCTCGTTCGAAATGGCAATCTTGCCAATGTCGTGGAAGATCGCCCCACGCTCCAGCGTGCACTGGTCCGCTGCGCTCAGATTGAGGGCCTGCGCCATGCGCACGGCGTGTTCCTGCAGTCGCTTCCCGGACCCGGCGTGGATGCCCTCCCGCGCGTCGACCGCATCCGAGAGCAGGTGCAGCACCGCGTCCTGTTCCTTGCCCAGCGTCAGTGCGACCCGGACCAGTTCGGCTTCCGCGCCACCGCCCCCGGCGGCCACGGCACCATTCGGCGGGGATACCCCTGCAGCGACGTTGACCGCCGCAATCTCACCGCCTGCTTCCACCAGCGCTTGCTCGAGCGCCTCGTCGTCCCCCACCACGGCAATCCGTGTCAGCATGCGTCGCTCCTTACGCTTCCACCCGTTCCGCTGTCGCTCACCGCCGCATCTTAGCAAGGGTGGAAAGTCGCGGCAACCCCAAATTTCGGGGTGGCGTTTTTCGGGATTCTGCGCTAGGCTAGGGAAACCATGGGTAGGCAGGAGAAAGAGGCGGGCTTGCGATTGCTCGAGTCCTGTATCGAGCGCAGCCGACAGGTCATGGACGGCTGGTTGCAATTCAACCAGCTCCTCTGCGGCTACCCCCAGGCCCCGCCCGAACAGCGCGGTGCCTACGAGATGCAGTTCCTCAACACCAAGAGTGAACTCGCACGTCGGCTCAGCGTGCTCGCCGGCAACATGCGCGGCGACTGCGCTTTTGAGACGCCCGCCATCAATGTCATCGCGGGCACGCCCTCCCTCGATCAGGTCTACGCGCAATCCGAAGTCGCCGTGAAAAAACTCCAGACCGAGTGGCACCGGGTCTACATCGAAATCAACGAGACCCTCGGCGAGATGGAAGACCTGCGCCGCCGTGTCTATGCCGGTGAGCGGGTCGTCTTCGCCAGGCTCGTGTGCCGCGTGGTTAAGCCCTTGCCCTGGAAGAAGATCTTCGCGGTATCCGGTGCGGCCGCGACGGTGTTGCTGGTGGCCGGCGGGATCTATTTCATGCGTAACTTCCTCGGCTTCTGGGCGCCCGGCGCCGGGGAGGGGGTTGTGGTCGATGCCAACTGGAGCGACGAGGAGCAGGTGACCTATATGCTCGGCCGGATGAAGGCGGCGCTTGAGTCCCACGATCTCGATACCGTGATGACGGCCTTTGCCGACGACTTTCAGGCAGAGGTCGAGGGCGGTCCCGGTGACAAGACTGCGCTGCGGGCCTTGCTCATGACCTACAAGAGCACCCTCGGCTTCGGTCAGGTAAGTATGGACATCGATGGCGTCGAAATGGCCTTCGACAACGAGAACGGTTCCGGCTCCCTCGGCCCGGTCACCATCGATACGCCCCAGGGCAAGGTAGACCTGCTCATTCGCGGTCGGCGCGCGGGTGATGCCTGGCTGATCACCTCGATGGCGGAATACTGACCCCCGATTTCTTGCCAAAGTCCGGGTTCACTGCTAGAGTTTCTGCGAGGCGACCCGTGGGACCGGCTGCCTCGATATCGCCGGGATGCGTGAGATATCCCGCGCCATCAGCATCGCCGCGCCATGCACCGCGGGTAGAGAGAGGGGATCAAAATGTCCGTCGTGGGTCTGCGCGCCGCAGCGCGTTTCTCCGGAGTTGTAGGTCTTGTTGTGGCCGTATGCCTCGTCGCATTGCCCGCCCGGGCCGGCAACGAACTCGACGCGTGCGCGCCTGATACCTTCTACGGCCAGCCGCCGAACACCGCCAGCGGTTCGGCGCAATCCAGCAATTTCGACGCACAGTTGACGGTCTATGACAAGGTGACCTTCCCCTCGGCCGGTGCCTTCCAGACCATCCGCTGGTGGGGTATCGCCACCACCAACGGCTCCACCGCCTGCGTCCCGTCGAGTCCCAGCATGCGGATCCGCGTGCATACGGACAACGGCCCCTTTCCCGGCGGCGCTATTCTGAACGAAGTCGTGACGCCCACCGTCACCGCCACGGGCTCCTCCGTGTTGGGCAAGCCGTTGTACCAGTTCGAGGCGAGCTTCTCGCAACCGGTGTCCGTGAATATGGGCAACATCCTCTGGATCGGCGTCTACCAGCCGAACGCCGCGAACTGCAAGTTCGCCTGGGCCACCAGCGCTACCGGCGACAATACCGCCACAATCTTCGACAACGCCGAGTTCGAGTGGAATCCCCAGTCGCTCAACTTCGCGTTTTGTCTCGTCACCGCGCCGGAAAGCGAAGGCGAGGGTGAAGGTGAGGGTGAAGGCGAAGCTGAGGGCGAGGGAGGAGGTGAAGGCGAAGAGACCGATCTGACTGCGTGCGCGGACGATGCCTTCTACAGCCAGCCCCTCGACACCGGGGGCTTTGCCACGGCTCTGGCCAGCAACAGCACCGCCAAGCGAAAGGTCTATGACAAGGTAACCTTCCCCGTCAGTGGCGCCTTTCAGACCGTGCGCTGGTGGGGCTTCGGCACCGAGCTCGCCGCACAGGCCTGCAACCCGGGCGCGCTCACCTTCCAACTCGGCTATCACTCCGACAACGGCCCTTTCCCCGCAGGCACGATTACGCAGGAGACGGTCTCCGCCACGGCCACCGACACGGGTGAGATGCTCTTCGGCTATCCGGTGTACATGCTGGAAGCAAGCTTTAGTACGCCGCAGATCGCGGAGCAAGACGACGTGCGCTGGATCAGCATCTTTTCGACCAGCCAGTCGAGCACGGCCTGCCGCTTTTCCTGGTGCTCCAGCGCCGTGGGCGACAACATCGCCACGGTCTTTGACAACGATACGCTTATGTACGATCCGCAGGCGGAGGACCTTGCCTTCTGTCTCGTGAGCGCGCCCGCCGAAGGTGAAGGCGAAGGAGAAGGTGAGGGAGAAGGCGAAGGCGAAGGTGAAGGCGAAGGTGAAGGAGAGGGAGAAGGTGAGGGAGAAGGCGAAGGTGAAGGCGAAGGTGAAGGTGAAGGCGAAGGGATCGAAGACTGCGGCGTCAGCGTTATCCAGGAAACCGGCGAAACGCCGCTTGAGGAGTGTCCCGCCGACGCGCTCATCGGCCAGCCGCCAATGGATGTGAGCAATCCGGACGTCAATTCCTTCTTCAGCGACACCTCGTCGCGTTACTCGCTCTACGAGTTCTTCGCCGAGGTGCCCGGGACCATCGGCGGGGTGCAATGGTGGGGCGCCGCACTCGATGAAAACTTTCTGAACTGTAATCGCAGTCCGGACACCTTCGAGATTCGCTTCCATGAGGCGGGCAACAACGGGCCCGGCGCACTGATCCACGCTGAAACCGTGACGGCGCAAGAAGTCTCGACTGGGATGTCCCCGCAGTCCATTTCGCTCTACCGCTACACCGCCTACCTGAGTACACCGGTGAACCTCTGCACGGGATGGGTTTCCATCGCGGGCGCGGACAGCTCGGACTGCAATTTTCTCTGGTACGCCTCGGCCTACGGCGATGGCAACCACAACCCCGTCAGCAACGAGAAGAAACGC
>JAUIKJ010000065.1 GCA_030430835.1 Candidatus Hydrogenedentota bacterium | reverse complement strand
CGCATCGCCACCATGAAGCCCGGCGACATCAGTGACCTGATCCGCTCGGAGCACGGTTACCATGTGATCCAGTTCATCAGTGCCGAAGACGCGGGCAACGTGACTCTGGATCAGGCCCGCGACCGCATCAAGAGCATGCTCGGCAAGGCCAAGCGCGAAGAAGCGGTAGACGCCTATTGCCAGCCGATTCTCTCCAACGAAGCCAGCGTGCTGGTCTTCCTCGACCTCGAGAAAAACCTCGCGGGACTCGGCCTGAAGAAGGACGCGGCCGCCGCGTCGTGATGGCGTCTGCGGTCATAGCGGCGTTGTCCCTGCTCGCGGCCGATGGCGCAGGCTATGCGTGGCCCCTCGACCTGCCGCCGCAGCTTACTTCAAGTTTTGCCGAGTACCGCCCGGGACGCTTCCACGCAGGCGTCGATCTGCGCACCGGCGGCATCGGCCAGCCCGTACGCGCGATCGCCGATGGGTATGTTTCCCGTGTGCGCTGTTCCCCCTGGGGTTACGGCAAGGCCATCTACCTCCAACTCAACGACGGCAACATCGTGGTCTATGGCCATCTCGATGACTATGACGATGCCCTGCGCGCCTACGTGCGCGCGGAACAACACAGGATCCAGGACTACACGGTTGACCTGTATCCCGCCGCCGGACGCTTCCCCGTGCAACGCGGGCAGGTCATTGCCAAGAGCGGCCAGACCGGCATCGGCGCGCCGCACCTTCACTTCGAGCTGCGCGATGGCGCCAACCGCCCGATCAACCCGCGGAAGGCCGGCATGCACTGGCCGGATACCACCCGCCCGCAACTGCGCCGGCTCGCGGTGATTCCGCTGGCGCCGGACGCGAGTGTCCAGGGAGATTTCAATCCTTACGTGGTCGATCTCGTGGATCAGGGCAACGGCCACTACAGCGCCCCACCGATTCGCGCGCACGGTCCCGTGGCTTTCGGGGTCGATCTGCGCGACCCGGGAAGCGGGGGATACAATCTGGGGGTGCACCGCCTGCGCCTGCTCCATGACGGCACCGGCCAGGAAGTCTTCCGGGTCCAGCACGACCGCGTGTCCTATGACAACCACCGAAACGGCGTCGTGGCCTACCATCCCTACCTCAAGGATCGCGGACGCTACCTGATGCTCTGGCGCTGGCCCGGCAACACCTGCGACCTCTACACCCATACCCGCGAGGACGGTCGCTTCGCCATGGGCGAATCGGCCGCGTCGCTCCGTATCGAGGCCACAGACTTCTTCGAAAACAGCGCCCGCCTGTCGTTCACCATCGAAGCCGAAGCCTTGCCGGAAACGGGCGATCCCGCGGCGGCACCCGGTACCGGCCGCGGCACGGTGTCCCTCGATTGCGACGGCCCCATGCTGGTCGCCAGTGTGCGATTTACCAGTGCGGAAGCACGCGCGCCTGCCGGCACAATCGATGGGCAGGAGGCCCTGCAGTTTCGTCGGGTCGACGCGCAAACCTGGCGCGCGCCCTATGTGCCCACCCGTTCCGGCATGCACAGCGTGACGATTACACACCCCAACCTCAGCACCTACACACGGCAGTTTGCGGGGTTCGTGCGCGGACAAGGCGGACGCGTCGAGTTCGACGGCGTTACCCTCAACGTGCCAAGCGACGCACCCTACGGTGTGCTCTTTGCACAGGCTTACCCGCTGGCGGATCCGCCTTCGGTGCCCTTGCGCCTGCTTTCGCCGGTGTGGCGCGTGTGGCCGGCCGAGACGCCTATCGACGCTGAGGTCACCATGGCCTTCCCTGCACCGGCCAGCGTGGACAACTGGGCCCGGGTCCATGTGTACCGCAACAGCGGGAGCAGCTGGTCGCGCGAGGACACGCGCCGGGAGGGCGGCAAACTCGTCATCACCACGCGGCGCTTCGGCACCTACGCCATCCTCGAAGATGCGACAGCGCCGCTGATCGCGGAAGTCACGCCATCTGAAGGGTATCGCGCGCAGACCCGGCGGCCGCACATTCGCGCAACGGTGAAGGACCACGGCAGCGGTGTCTCCGGGGTGCGCGTCACGTGTGCGGGCAAGTGGTTGCTGACCGCCTACGATCCGGAGCGTAGCCGAATTGAGTGGGAGCGCGACGAAGACCTGCCCTCGGGCACGCAGGAGGTGGAGATTCGGATCACCGACGCCGCGGGCAACACGAAATCCGCCACCCGGACCGTGGTCATTCCCTAGCCCTCGGCGTTACGGGGTGCCGACCTGACCGGCCTCGGCGCCGGGCGTATCCGCCGCCTGCTCCGCTGTCGCGGCAGGAATTAGCACCCGGAACACGGTCCCCTGGCCCACCTCGCTCTTCACTTCCACGGCGCCGCGGTGTCCGCCCACGATTCCCAGCAGCGCCGCCAGACCCAGGCCGCGCCCCGCGAACTTCGTGGTGAAGAAGGGATCAAAAATACGGACACAGGTTTCGGCATCCATGCCCGCGCCCGTATCCGAGACCTCGAGATAGACATAGTTGCCGCCGGGGAGGTTCTCGTGGAGGACCGTATCCGCCAGGTAAGCCGTCGAGCAATGCATGAGACCCGTGCGGATGAGGATAGATCCACCAGAGGCTTCGGTGGCCTCCGAGGCGTTGGTGATCAGGTTCATCACCACCTGCCGTAACTGGGTCGCGTCGCCCACAATCTTGGGCAGATCCGGCGGCAGGTCGCGGTGGAGGCGAACCTTCTTCGAGATCGCAGTTTCCAGCAAATGGACCATCTCGCTGACGAGCGCACTGAGATCGATGCGCTCCGAGCTGAGGTGGCCCTGGCCCGAGTAGGCGAGCATCTGTCGCGTCAATTCCGCGGCGCGCTCCGTGGCGGTGATGATTTTCTGCAGGTGCGGCGCCCCCGGTGAATCTTCCGCGATGCCGAGCTGGGCAAGCTCCGCATTCGCCATGATGCTGAGCAGGAGGTTGTTGTAGTCGTGGGCGACCCCCCCGGCGAGCACCCCCAGACTCTCCTGGCGCTGGGTCCGGCGTACCCGTTCTTCGAGGCGCCGGCGTGCTTCCTCCTCACGCAACCGCTGCGACACATCGCGGGAGACCGCGATCACCTCTGCAATCTCGCCGGTCTCTTCCGATACGATATGGCGAAGCGTGGATTCGAAAAAGACATAGGCGCCGTCCTTGCGCCGCGCGCGATAGTTCAGGGTAACGGCCTCACGCGATCGGGGTCCGCGAACCAGATCGTCGAAGACCTCGGCATCACCTGGATGCAGAAACTCTGTGACGGAACGCCCGACCAACTCATCCGTGGTGTAGCCGAGCAGCGCCTCGCAGGCCGGCGACGCGTACATGAAAGTGCCGTGAATGTCGTGGCTGGAGATGAGATCCGTTGCGTTGTCCGCGAGCAGCCGGTGCAATTCCTCGCTCGCGCGCAGCGCCGACTCGAGGCGCCGCTGTTCCGTTACGTCGCGTACCACGGTCTGAATGCCGACGGGGGTGTTGGATGCGTCGAGGATGGCAGAGGCCGTCAGCGAAGCGACGAAGACGGCCCCGTTCTTGCGCAACAGTTCCAATTCACCGGTCCAGCCGCCATACGTCATGATTTCCACGATAATGGCCTGCACGTTGACGGGGACCGGTGCGTTCTCGACAAAGTAGCTGGCGTTGCGGCCTAGCACTTCCGTGCGCGAATAGCCAAAGATGCGCTCGGAGGCGGCGTTGATATAGCTGATGACGCCGTTGACATCCGCGATAAATACGGCGTCGTGGGAGTGCTCCATGGCGTCCGAAAAGATGCGCAGTTCGTCGCGGGTCCGGCGATGTTCCTCGGCCGCGTCTTCCGCGCGCCGGGTCTCCTCGGCAAGGCGCAGGCGTGCACGCTCCGTTTCGATCAGCGCAAAGATAAAGCCCGTCCACGCACAGATGCCGGCCGACGTCAGCAGCAGACTCTCGAGAAAGAGATGTAGGGGTTGGTTGCTGCCGAAGACTGGATTGCCATCGAAGTAACGGAACTCATCCAGCGTGTCGCTAAGCGTCCACAGTACGAAAAGCGCGAGACCCGCAAAGACGATCCAGCGAATGGGGCCGGAGAGGCGCACGTGGGATGCGGCATAGACGACTGCGATAGCGACCAGTATCGCACCGAGGACGCCGAAGGAATCCCCGATACGGCCATCGACGAAACGAAAGTCGGTGTTGATCCGCTCGGTAAACAGACAACACCAGGCCACGGCCAGCAGGGCAGCACTGCGCAAGATTACGTTTCGCCGGTCAAGAAACACGCGTGGAAATCCATCCTTGTGAGCGATACCCGGCGGCAGATCCCTGCGCCAATCCCGAGATAATCAGCTTTTCATTGTGCCATAATCCCAGCGTTTTTTGTAGTGACCCGCGCGTTTCGCGCAGATTCGGCGACACACCATGACCGAAAGGACACACCACGCTATGGACGATTTCGTGGGTCTGTGCCGCGGGTGCGTGCATGCGGTTGTCGTGGTGCACCCGCGTGGGGGAGCACCCTATTGGCGCTGCGGGCTGGCGGACCAGGACACCCGCTTCACGCGCTATCCGGTCTTGCCCGTGATTCGTTGCGCGGGATTTCAGGCCGCCCCACCCGAGACTCCCTGACGCCGTTCAGGGCGTGGTGGGGAAGTGCACAACTTCCGGCTGCGCCGTTGCCGTTGCCATCGAATAGGGCAGCCGCCACACCGTATCGCCCGCATGGTTGGTAAAATAGAGGTGCGAGAGCGAGATCCGGTCCGGATTGCCATCGGCCCAGAGCGCGTAGAAATTCGGATGCGCGTTTACCGGCCGCCGCACATAGCCGTGGTTGAGGCGGCTGTTCCGGGTGACCTGGCGGGTCTGGGTCCAGTGCGCGCCCTCGTCGCTGCTTTCGAGAATGACGACCTCGCCGCCGGTACCCAGCGGCTGCGGCCCGGGCAGTACGGGAGCGATCACGCGCCAGCGGTCGTCCTCGATGTAGAGGGATCCCATGTCGTAGTTGTGCGTTGGGTTCGCGAACTCGTGAAAGCGCCACGCGCCATCCTTCCAGTGTGCGATGGTCAACGTACGTGGATCACCCTCGGGCCCCGGCATGTGATGCGCACTGGTGATATGGAGGATCACCGGGTTGCCCTCGGTATCGAGACCGATGTCTTTCATGTAGACCAGCCGCCCCTCGGCGCGGTAATCACGGACCAGCGCATCGCACTGGGGATCGGTGAGTGGCATTTCCAGCGATTGACCTTCCACCGTTTCCCAAGTCTGGCCAAAGTCCTTGCTCCAGACAAAGTAGAGATTCGTGCGGAGATCCACGTTGCCGCCCGGGTGCATGTTGAAGGCCGTGTAAACCGTGCCCTGCGCATAGCCGGAGTTCTGGTAGTGCCCGCCCATACCCGCAAATTTCTGGTCTGGTGTCCAGTCGTGCCCGTCCGCACTGTGGTTCCAGTAGAGCTCCCGGCCCTTCGTGTATTTCGTGAAGAGGTGGATGAATCCCTGATCCGGCGCGTACCACGGTTGGGGATAGGTGAACTCTTCCTCCGCGACCTCCTCAAAGGCATCGACCGAGTAGGGCGCGCGACTGACAAACTTGAAGCCGGGCCGGCCGCGTCCCCGTCCACTCACGAAGACCCAGACGTGCCCCGCGGCATCCATCGCGATACTCGCATTGTCGTGCGGATCGTCCACGCCTTGCTTGTCGAGAACGATCGTGGGCTGGGGCACCGTGCCCGTAGCGTGGTCATAGGCCGACGCCATGATCAGCAGGTGCCGCTGTGCTTCCCGCGCACCCCCATAGACGAAAAAGGTCTTGTTCGCTTCCTTCGAATAGATTGCGATGGGCTTATGCTTCGCCGTGTAGGTGCCGAGACCGCCCGAGTACTTGTCGCCATGTTCCCCCTTCTGTCCCAGCTCGAACCAGATGCCCTGATAGCCGGGGTACTTCGGACTCGATTCGGGGTCGTCGGCCCCCGCCATCACGCTCAGCAGGAGCATTGACCATACAACATACGCGGTGTGCTTCATCGGACCTCCGGGTGGGTTTATATCAGGGCGCCTCACCGATCAATGCGCGGTCAATGACCGGCTTGGCAGGCGCCCGGTGCCGTACTTTCAACTGCCACCACAGCACGGCTGCATCACGCAGCCCCTGGAAGATGCGGAAGAAGCCGTACTTCGACTGGCCGTAGCGCCGCGGATGGTGCGCGACGGGGATCTCGGTTACCCGGTGGCCAAAGTGTGCCGCCAGCACCGGGATGAAGCGGTGCAGATTGCCGCGCATCGGAAGCTGTTTGGCGACCTTCATGCGCATCGCCTTGAAGCCCGTGTTCACGTCGTGCAACGGCAGGCCAAAGGCCTTGGCGATACCGGCGTTGAACACGCGCGACGGGAAGGTCTTGTGCCAGGGATCCTGCCGGCGTTCCTTCCAGCCGCAAACCAGGTCATAGCCCTCGTCCAGTTTCGCCAGCAGCCGGGGAATTTCCTTCGGGTCGTCCTGGAGATCGCCGTCCATCGTGATGGCGATGTCGCCCGCGATGCGCTCGAAGCCGACCGCGAGCGCGGTGGTCTTGCCGAGATTGCGCCGGAAGCGGATAAGGTCGACATATGCGTGCGCATCGCGCAGCGCACACATCGCCTCCCAGGATCCGTCTGTGCTGCCGTCGTCAATCAGGAGGATACGGAAGGCATGATCGCCCACGTGATCCGCGATACCCTGCACCAGCGGCGCAAGGGTATCTCGCTCATTGCAGATGGGAATGAGAAATGAAAGCTGCATGACCCCCGCATCCTAACCAATGGGACACGGCGAGCCCAAGTATTTGCGCACGAAGGGGGGCTAGCGGATGTCGGCGTCGAGCCACTTGATCACGGCCAGAATGCCGCGGGCCTTCTTCAGCATGGTCGCCTTCAGGCCGTGCTCGCGCAGTTTCGCCTTCGCCTCGTGGCGGTCCTTGGCCACGATTACCCCGCCGACGAAGGACTTTTCGACGTCGTCCTCCGCCCGAATCGCATGATACTCATAGGTTGGCATCACTAAGCCTCCACGGCCACGCAGTATAGCATGGCGCCCGGAAATGCAACAGCGCCTACCAGTCCTCGGGGATACGCGCGATAAGCGCCGGGAGATCCAGTTCCGGCACCGCGAGCCGCGTGAAGAGTGCGTCGGCGATCGTGCGCAGCGCACGGCTGCGCCGCCGTGCTTCGACGTGCCGCCCTTCCGGTGTGTCCCGCACGCGCCGCAGGTGGAATCCCTGGCGGAGGAGATCCGTGCCGGCAAGGTGTCCGTCCTCCACGCCGTGTAGCAGCAGCGTGCCGCCCGGCCGCAGGCAGGCATGTGCACAGGCCAGGGCCGACTCCCGCGGCAGCGTGCCCGAAACGAAGGCCGTGTCCGCCGCCAGCCCTTCCGGTCCCGGCCAGGCATAAGCCACATCGTAGGAGCCGCGCCGTGTCATCGCGTCGTCGGTGGGCCCCGCAATGCCGATGCATCGATCCGCACCGCGGGCGTGCAATGCCAGCTTCGAGGCGGGCAGCGCCATGCCGATATCGATCACGGTTCCCGGTTCGGGCGGCAGCCAGTCGAGGATCCCGCCGGTATCCGTTTTCCAGCCGATCCACGGCTTCAGGCAATCCAGGATCGTGGCGGCCCGGTGGGCATAGGTGTGGCGCGCGCGCACTTCCCGCTGTCCCGCTTCGGCCATGCGCTGCCGCCCCGCGTCGTCCGCCAGCAGCCGGGCCGCCATTTTCATGAGGTCGTCCTCATCCCGGTACAGCGCGAGTTGTTCCCCCGGCACAAAGAGATCGCTGAGCCCATTGATCGTCGCGGCATCGTTGGTCAGCAGGGGCCGGCCCATGGCCATTACCTCAAAGATCCGCATGTTCACTTCCTGCACGGCGGAATGGTTGAAGGCAATGCGTCCCCGCGCGAAGGCCTCGGAGAGCGCGGTGCCAAAGGCGTGCTCCGCATGGTACAGGGCGAAGCGGCCGGCCAATGCCTCAAGAAGGTGTCGGCGCGCCGCATGCACGGGTGCGCGCGTTGAACCGGCAAAGGCAATATCGTGCGTGGCCGTAGCAGTGGCCGGGGCGTGCGCATCCAGGTCGGCCGCCAGCGGCAGCCAGCGGGTCTGGCGTGCACCCGTATCGCGGAGGGGTGCCACAAACTCCCGTTGCGCCGAAAAGACAAAGTCATAGTCCCGCGCTTCCGGATAGTTCGTCAGGCACTGCCAGGTATCGACCGTGACATAGGCCGTGGGGCAGGAGAGATCCATCATGCGGCGGTAGAGACCGTCGCCCCCAATGCCCGAGATGCCGATGGCCACCTCCGGTGTCCACGCGCCGAGCGTCGCACTCAGGTCGAAGTCGGCATTCAGGTCCTGCGGATGGTCGATCGTGGGGACCGCCTGCTCCAGGCTCGCGCGGTTCCAGGCCGCGAGTTGTTCCGCGCCTGGCGGCGGCCCCACCACCCGCAGGTCACTGACTGCGCGAAAGGCCTTGATGTAATACGCCACCCACGACGCGGGGCTGGCATGGGCGAAGAGGAGAACCCTAGGCATGGCCGGGGGACCGCGCTTTCCGGATGCGGGCCAGGGCAAACTTCAGGCCCAGCGCGTTCAGCATCAGGTCGCCATCGAGCCAGCGGCGATCGGACTCGGGGTCCGTCACGCCGCACCACTGCAACTGCTCATCCGTTGCGGCGCGAACCCGGTCCGAGATAAAGGTGTCCTGCTCCGGTCCCGTGCAATCCGCTGCGAGTGCGTCGTCGAGAATCGCCTGCATCGCGTCGATGGATCGCAGCACCTGCTCCGCGCCGCGCGCCATATCGGTGAAGGCCCCGTAGTGTCCGATATAGGCCCGCTCCGCGCCCGTCTCGACAATCTTCTCCACACTCTTCTTCGCTTCCACCGCGTCGAACTCCGCCGGGGTACAACTGCAGATCAACACCGGCGGCCCCGGCCGGAGCATCGCTGATCGGCCCACGCCGAAGTTGTCCCCCGTGAAGACACTGTTCGTCTTGTCGTCGTGGATACAAAAATGGTGCGATGCATGGCCCAGCGTATTGAAAAAGCGCAGGCGCCGATCGCCCCAGGCAAGCACCGTTTCATCATCAATCGGGCGCACGCGCTCCTCGGGAATTTCCTCGATCTCGCCGTAGAGTTCGCGAAACAGTTCCGCGCCATACACGCCGATCGCGCCCTGGACCAGTTTCTCCGGTCGGCACACATGGCGCGCGGCCTTCGGGTGGGCGATCACCGTGGCGCGCGGGCAATGCTTCAGCAACTCGGCGGTGCCGCCCGCATGGTCCAAGTGCACGTGGGTGATGATGAGGTACTCCACCTGGTCCGGCGACATGCCGCGGGCGGCCAGCGCCTCGAGGAGATAGGGAACCGAGTAGCGTGTGCCGTTGTCAACGAACGCGGCGCGATCGCCTTCCACCAGCAGATAGGCGGACATCTTCGTCGGGCCAAGGTAATGCGATTCAACAATGTCGATGCTGTCAGGGAGGGACATGAAAACGTATCCAGGAATTGAGAAAGTACAAGGGAGGCATCATACGTCGCACAAGTATCCGGCACAAACACCCCCTGGATGCCCGCGCGGCGTGGCGCAAATTCAGTGACAAAAATGGTTTCTATAGATTGTATCGAACTGAAACGAAGCGCTGTTTTTTCGAGCGCACCTGTCTTTCTGTGGGGGTGCGTTGGAACGTCCCGTCACCGTTCGGTAGAGGAACGATGAACATGCAGTCCGGTGGTAGGTCTTTGATCGGTTTGTTGCCGCGCTGTTTTTGGCCCAGCCCGCCTTTGCGGGAGCGACGGAGCACCTGCGGTCACGGAATGTAGCGGCAACGACATTCTGCTCGATGGCGGCAGTCCGAACGCCAACTGGAGCGAGACTTCCAGTGTGTGACGAGACCTGATCCAGGCGGTCGCCAGCATGGAGAACAGCGACTTCACCGTGCTGCCGCCCCCCGCCGGCAACGCCGCCTGTTTCGGTGGCTATACAAAGCAGGCGGCCACCGAATCGACCAGCCAGATGGTGAAGGTGCCCGTGGACTCGGAGGTGTTGCTGAGTTTCTGGGTGCGCGTCAACATCGTCGCATCCAACACCGGCCCGGCCGACTTCGTCGTGCCTAGCCGAACAACACGCTCAGTTTCGGAAAGAGCAGCGTGCCAATAGGGCGGTGATCAGTCAAGGCACTGGTGGCGCCGTCGTGCGGTCCAGGCAAGCACGGCAGCCAGGGAAAGCAGGGTCAATATATCCCCCGGAAGCGCGCCATCGCGGGCGCTGCCTCCGCATCCGAGAAAGCCGTTCTTCTCTGCTTCACCCTCACCTTCCGATTCGCCATCAACGATCGGCTCGCCTTCGGTCTCTCCCTCTTCGCCCTCTCCCTCTCCCTCGCCCTCGCCCTCGCCTGCACCCTCGCCTTCGCCGCCGATGCCTTGATCCTGAGCCGAATCGGGACAGACGCAGGGTCCGAGTTCGTTGT
>JAUIKJ010000064.1 GCA_030430835.1 Candidatus Hydrogenedentota bacterium | reverse complement strand
TCAAGATTGCCGGTGTGCATTGCCCGCCCTACGGCTTTGAGAACGATCCTGCGGAACAGCAGAAGATCAACGACATCCTGCACGAGACCAAGCCCGACATTCTCTTCGTGGCCCTCGGTTCACCCAAGCAGGAACTCTGGATGCGCAAGCACTACCAGACCGTGGACGTGCCCGTCTGCATCGGAGTTGGCGCCACCTTCGATTTCATTTCCGGCCGCGTGCGCCGTGCACCGGCGCTTGTGCAGCAACTCGGCTTCGAGTGGGCCTGGCGCCTCACTATGGAACCGCGCCGCCTGTGGCGCCGCTACCTCGTCGAGGACACGCTGTTCTTCCGCCTCCTTTGGCAGGAGTTTCGCAAGGGGCGCCGCGCGACCGCGCCGCACTCCGAACAGTAACCACCGGCCGCCGGAGAACGCATGGTTCCAGTTGAGCTCGCGCTACTGGCTTGGATCCCCATCTCGCTCCTGCTCATGCTCGATCGGGACAATGCGCGTGGCTTCAGCATCGCCGTATTCGGCGGCATGCTCTTTCTGCCCTCCGGCGACGATTCCATCGTCAACATGCCGATCCTGCCCAGTCTCGACAAGGACAACGTGGCCTTCGTCGGCATCCTGCTCGGCACGATTCTCTTCCATCCACGCATCTTCGATCGCTTTGTACTGACCTGGGCCGATCTCGTGCTCGTCGCCGTGGGCCTGCTTGCCTTCGCCTCGTCCATGCTGAACGGTTTCGGCGCCTATGGCGGCGCCTCCAAGACCCTGGAGTTCGGCTTCAACTTTCTCTTTCCGGTCGTCCTCGCCCGTCTGCATCTGGGTACGCCCCACGGGATCCGCACCTTTTTCCTGGTCATGATCGGCGCCGCTGCGATCTATGCGCCCCTCGCGCTCTGGGAATTCCGGATGAGTCCCCAGGTTCATACCTCTGTCTACGGATTCTTCCAGCACCACTTCGCGCAGCACTATCGCGGTGGATTCTGGCGGCCTATCGTGTTTTTCTACCACGCCCTCGCGCTCGGCCGCTTCTTCGCCTTTGCCGCCTTCCTCGCGCTGTTGCCCATGCGCAAGGATCTCGAGGGCATCCTGGGACCCATCGGTCGCTACGTGTTCCTGTTGCCACTCGCCGGACTCCTGGCTTCCATGTCGCTGAGCCCCATCTTTCTCTTCTGTGCCCTGAGTGTCGGCTACCTCTTCATCGAACGCTACGACTGGGCGCTTTATGCGCTCCCCGCCGTGGCCATCGCCTGGTTCATTCTGGTGATGGTCGGCTTTGATTTCGGCATGGGCGCCAGCGGCCGTCTGAGCATGCTCAGCCAAGAACGCGGGCAGTCGCTCAACTACCGCTTTCAGGCGCTGCAGGAATACCGCGGCATGGTCCGTTATAAGCCCATCCTCGGCTACGCCGGTTGGGGCGCAGGTCGTATCCAGGGGCGCGCCACGGATTCCCAGTCCCTCATTACCGTGCTCAATCGTGGCTTCGTTGGCTGGATGCTCTTCTACGCCTGGTGGCTCTATGCCTTGCATGTCGCCATTCAGTTGCGCCGCGCCACGACCGGCACCGTCTTCGCACAGCGTGCCGCGGCGGTTGCCCTGCTCTGTTCCATCGCCATCGCCTTCACCATGATCGACGCCGCCTTCGACGAACAGTTGCTACTTGCCCTGTCCGGGATGATGGGGGTGCAACTCTGGTTGGGGCAACTCCCCCAAACGCGGACGCCCAAGCCGGACAACGTCGCGCCACCACTACCCGCCGAGCAACGGGGACAAACCGCGTGAGCCCGGCGCAGGACGATTCCGCGGCGCTTCGCTTGCTCGTGTTCTGTGCGGGTGACCCGGAGGCGGCCCGCCCCTTCTCAGGATCCGCGCGCAATCTCATCCACGCGCTCGAGCGGCGCGGCTGCGTGCATCACAAGGCAAACGTATTGGGCCTGTCCGACCCCTTTGACCGGGGCGGCCTCCCCGTGCGGGCCTTTCGAAAGCTTGACCGTATCGGGCTCGAAGAGGCCTACCGGTGGACACAACTCTACGTGGCACGCAACAGCCGCCGTGCACGGCGAATCGCCGCTGCGCATCCCGGCTATAATGCCTGCTTCATGTATGGCACCTCCTACCATCCCGCGCTCCCCGTAGCGACCTACTGTTACTTCGATGCAACCGCCGCACAGGTCTGGCGCGCGCGCGCTTGGGAGTTCGCCCGCTTCACGCCAACCAAGGCGGCCGCGGTGATCCAGCGCCAGCGCGATATTTTTGAGCACTGCACCGGCATCTTCCCGCGCTCCGAATGGGCCGCCCGTTCGGTTGCCGACGACTATGCCACCCCACCAGAGAAGATCCACGTGGCCGGCGCCGGTCCCAACGACCTGCCCGAAGCCTTGCCCCACAGTCCCTACGACCGTCAGACCATTCTCTTCATCGGCGTGGAATTCGAGCGCAAAGGCGGACCGTTGATCGTTGAGGCCTTTCGCAAGCTCCGCGCAACCATGCCCGATGCACGCTTGCTGATCGTGGGCTGTACCCCGGACATCGACGTGCCGGGGGTCAGCGTGATCGGACGCATCAGCAAGGACAGCCCCGAAGGACGGCAGCGGCTACTCGAACTCTACGCGGAAGCCTCCGTATTCTGCATCATGAGTGATTTCGAGCCCTTCGGTATCGTTGTGCTCGAGGCACAGAACAGCTACGTGCCCTGTGTGCTTCCGGATCGCTTCGCATTTCCCGAGATGATCCGAGATGGCGAAACCGGAACCCTGGTGAACGAGGATTCGGCCGGCGTTCTCGCAGCCACCTTGGAAAGACTGCTCGGCGACCCCGCGCGCCTTGAGGCGATGGGGCGTGCCGGCAACGCGTATGTCCGCGACTATTGGAATTGGGATTTGGCGGCAGAACGCATCCACACGCAGATACTGAAGGACCTGCGGGCGAGCACACGATCATGAGCGAGAGCGTGGGGGAGAAGCTGCGCCGGAACACCCGCGCCATGCTACTGACCTGGGCGTGGGGGCAGGGGCTCAACTTCATCCGGATGATGGTGCTGATCGAGTTTCTCAGTACCGAGGGTTACGGGCTCTGGTTATTCGCCTTTGCCATCATGAGCTACTTCTCGATCTACAACTTCGGCATCGCCAATGCCTTCGTAAAATATGCGGCGGAATACTTCGCGACCAACCGTATCGACCGGATGAGCCAGACCCTCAGCACGGGCATGGCGCTCGGTGTACTGCTCGCAGCCGGCGTGGTCGCGGTGCTGCTCCTCTTTACCGATTCGATGATCGCCTTCTTCGACGTGGAGGCGGACAACACGGCCGACCTCCGATACGTTCTCATTGGCGTCGGGCTGACCACCGCCTTTACCCTCGCCACAAGCGTCTATCAGGCCGTGCTCACGGGTATCCAGCGCCTCGACTTGCGCAATTACTGCTATGTCGCCGTGCAATCCGTCGAATTCACCGCGATGGTGATTCTCCTCAATATGGGCTACGGCCTGCGCATGGTCGTGGGGCTCTATGCGGCCGGGCTCGTGGCGAACACGCTGCTCGCCGCGATGCTGACTTACCGGCTCGTCCCCGGCATCCGACTCAATCCGCTGCGGGCATCCCGCACCGGACTGCGCGACATGCTCTCCCTCGGCGGTCGCATGCACCTGCTCGTCATTGTGGCCATGCTGGTGTCCACCCTCGACATTGTCGTGTTCATGAAGTTCGGTGGCGCGGCCTTTGTCGGGGTCTACGGTGCGGCGCAACGTGTCGCCCACCGCGCGCAGGGCGCGGCTCAGCAGGGCTTCGGTGCCCTGGCACCCGCCAGCGCAGACCTCATCGCGCGAAAACAGTACGACGAGCTTGCTGAGGTCTACGGTGCCGCACAACGATTTACCGCCGTCGGATGCGCCTGGCTCTTCGCCTATTCTGCGATCTTTGCCGAGCCGATCATGCGCTTCGTCATGGACGAAGAATATGAGGCCTTCGCGGCCTACGCGTTGACCGTCGTCTCGATCGGGGTGTTTTTTCATTCCATGACCGGCCCCGGCTCCTCAATGCTGCGCGGCGCAGGGCGAACCGCGCGCGAGATCGCATACCAACTGCTCACCGTCGTGCTCTTCGCGGCACTCTTCTTCGGCTGGAAGACCCAGGGGCGTTGGAGCAGTATTCCCGGTGACTTTCCCATCGACCCCGCGCTGGTGGCCGCGTGGCCGATCGCCTTGGGTACCGCGTCGCTCGGCTTCGTTCTGGTGGCCAACCGCTTTTTTCGTGCACCGGGCTTCGCGCCCTTCAGCCAGAGCGGGCTGCTCCTGCTCGTTGCCCCCACCTTGGCCTATCTTGTGCGCGCGGGCTGGTACGCCCTTGAGCCTATCGAAGCGACCAGCCGTTGGCCCGCATTCGCCGTGGTCCTGCCGACCGGTGCACTGTACACCCTGCTCTTCTTTGGCGCGCTGTGGTGCCTGCCCGGACTGACGCGGGAGGACCGCGAGCGCCTGATTCGCTTCGTGCCCGGCGGGCACCGCTTTCTCAAGCAAACCGCTTCCGCCGCGGATTGAGCTGGCCTTGCGCCCCTGCGTATCGGAATGGCATCCTATGCGCTTAACTACCGGTCGTTAGGTTTCGGGTCTCCCAGTGTCCCCGCAACCCAGCATCCCAAGGAGATGACGACGTGAAGATTGCAGTATTGGTCAAGCGGGTCCCGGATACCGCGTCCGTGTTTCAGATTGACGGCGACCAGAAGTCGGTCAAGACCGATGGCCTGAAGTTCGTGATGAGCCCCTACGATGAGCACGCGATGGAACTCGCGATCCAGCTGAAGGAAGCGGGCAAGGCAGACGAGGTTATCGTCGTCAGTGCCGGTCCCGATGGGGCGA
The DNA here is from genome assembly GCA_030430835.1 of Candidatus Hydrogenedentota bacterium. GTDB lineage: Bacteria > Hydrogenedentota > Hydrogenedentia > Hydrogenedentales > JAEUWI01 > JAUIKJ01. The sequence continues at coordinate 5,580 of JAUIKJ010000064.1, read as the reverse complement.
AAGACGTCATGCGCACGGCGCTCGCCATGGGTGCCGACAGCGGCCTGTTGGTTACCGGCGATGGTGTTGAGTCACTCAGCAGCCGCGGTGTGGCCCAGGCACTTGCCGCGGCCCTGAAGGACTTCGGCGCGGAACTGATTCTGGCGGGAAAGCAGGCAGTCGATGATGATGCTTCGCAGGTGGCCGAGCGTGTGGCGGAATTGCTGGAGTACGCGCACGCCTCGGTCGTGACGCGTTTCGAACTGGAAGGAACGACCGCGACGGTCGACCGTGAAATCGAAGGGGGCCAGTACACCCTTGAACTGCCCCTTCCCGCCGTGTGCACGATTCAGAAGGGAATCAACACCCCGCGCTATCCCACGCTGCCGAACATCATGAAGGCGAAGAAGAAACCGATTGCCGACAAGAATCTGGCGGACCTCGGTCTGTCCGGCGATGCGCTCAACAGCGGCATTGCGGTGGAAAACCTGAGCCTGCCGCGGCAGGACCGGCTGAACAAGATCATCGAAGGCGACAACGAAGTGCGGGTCAAGGAACTCGTGCGCATGCTGAAAGAGGACGAGAAGGCCCTTTAGTGCCCTGGCCCTCGTAAGACCCCTGACCCATCCCACCGTATTCGGTGTAACCTGATTTGGAGGCGCTCATGAGCGTTTTGGTACTTCTCGAACAGCGTGGCGAACTGAAGCCCTGCGCACTTGAAGCGGCAACCGCCGCCAGCAAGGTGGCCCAGGCCGCCGGCGTGGAACTCAACGCCGTCTATATCGGCCAGTCTCTGGCCGATCAATCCGCGGAACTTGCCGGCCTCGGCATCGCCAAGGTTTATGCCTACGAAAACGACGCACTCAATTACTATTCGAACGACGGTTATGTCCCGATTGTCCGCGACCTCGTCCAGGAACTCGGCGCCACCGTCGTCATCGGTTCGGCCAGCGCACTGGGTAAGGAATACTGCGCGTCGGTTGCCGCGCGCCTGGGCACCGAACTCGCCCAGGACGCCATTGAAGTCTCGTGGGATGGCGGCCTCAAGGCAAAGAAGCCGGTCTATGCCGGCAAGATCGTCTCGGAAGTTAGCATCACCGCATCGCCTGCGATGGTTTCCCTGCGCCCGAACGTGGTCAAGATCGAGCGCGACGGCGACGCCGTGCCGGAGATCGTCAAGCGCGACATGCCGCAGGTGTCGCTGCGTACCGTGCTGAAGGAGGCGGCCGTGGCTGCGGCGGGACAAATCGAACTGACCGAAGCCAAGGTCGTTGTCTCCGGTGGCCGCGGCATTGGTGGTCCAGAGAACTGGCCCGTGGTACAGGAACTCGCAGACGCGCTGGGTGCCGCCCTTGGCGCGAGCCGCGCGGTCGTCGATGCCGGATGGATTCACCATTCGCATCAGGTCGGCCAGACCGGCAAGGTTGTCAGCCCGGACATCTACGTGGCCTGCGGTATCAGCGGCGCGATTCAGCACCAGGCCGGCATGCGCACTTCGAAGTTAATTGTCGCCATCAACAAGGATCCCAATGCACCGATATTCAAGTTGTGCGACTACGGCATCGTGGGCGACCTCTTCGAGATTTGCCCCCTGCTCGCGGCCGAAGTGCGCAAGGCCTTGGGCAAAGAATAGCGCGAGGAATAGTTGAAGATGGAGAAGGTCGCGCCTGCGGGCGCGGCCTTTCTGTTTGGCGCTGCGCCTTATTTCCCGATCTCAGTATCGCGCGGCGTGCGTTGCCAACCAGCCACCTTCCGAAAGGGCAGTGCCAGCAGCAATGGCAATTTCCAGGCGAGGAAGACCGGTGCCATCGCCAGGCTGGTCCACACGTGCCACGGCGCACGCTGAAGCGCAAGACCGCCAAGTACCGCCGCGGCGACCACGCCCAGACTCAACGCTCCGACCGCTGCAAGTCGCAAGTCGGCCACCCCGCCCAGCACAATCGTAAGCAGGCAGAGCATGACCAGGATTGATAGCGGCGGGACAAGAATATCCAGCACCGCGTCCAGGTGGCGCAGGTTGGGCCGCGCGGCCAGGCGGGCGACGAGTTTCGGGAAGAAGCGCCGGAACAGCAAGAGCTTGCCACCTTCCCAGCGCTGCTGTTGCACGCGGGCCTGGGAGTCGTGCAACGGTATCCCGCTGGTCACTTTTGCGTCGGGATTGTAGTGCACGATGATGCCGTCGAGGAGCAACTGTTTTCCGAATTCCGCATCTTCCGCCAGCGAATGCGCTGGCCAGCCGGTGCGCAGGAGCAACGCACTGCGAAAGGCCATGCCGCTGCCCTTGAGCTCTGCGGTGCCGCCCAAGAAATTGCGGCCGGCGGGCCGCACGTGGTTGATCAGGGTGAAACTCGCGAAGCCCAGCGCCGCGCGCCAGGAGGCCTCGGGGTTCGATACGGTGTTCAGCCCCTGCACGACCTCCACGCCCGGTGCCGACAAACTGGCCGACATCTCCTGCAGGAACGCGGGGCACAGCTGCATGTCCGCATCCACCAGGGCAATCGCGTCAAAGTCCCGCAGCGTATCCGCGTGCTCCCGAAGGCACCAGTCGAGGGCCTGCCCCTTGCCCCGCTGCTCCAGGTTGTGGCGTTCCAGCGCGGTGGCGCCGTGTTCCCGCGCGATGGCGGCGGTGGCGTCGCTGCAGTTATCGGCGATCACGAAGACCGTGACGCGCTCTGCCGGATAGTCTGCCGCCGCTACATCCCGGAGAATGGCGGCGATCTGGTGCTCTTCGTTGTGCGCGGGCACGAGCACGGCAATGCGCAAGGGGCCGCCCGCCGCTTGCCGCTTCCGAAACCCGAGCGCCCCGGCAAGCATGATCAGCAGGTAGGTCGAAACGACACCCAGATAGACCGCGATCGGCAGAACGGCAATCGTTAATATCATTCGGAGACTGTCGATGGTAGCGCCTCCCGATCCAGCGCGCCGAGCGCAACCAACTGCTCCACGGCATCACGAAACCCGGCGACACGCACCGCGTAAATTCCACAGGCCGCAGCCGCTTCGACGTTGATGCGGTTGTCATCCAGGAACAGGATCCGGGCCGGGTCCACCGCGTGCTGGTCGATGATATGCTCGAAGGCTTCCCGATCCGGCTTGATTCGCCGTGTCTCGTGCGAAGGGTAGTTGTGGTGGAAATGCCGCGCAATACCTGTGCTGCTGCCGACCCGCGCCCAATGGACACTGTTGGTGTTCGACAGGCTGACCAGCAGCACCTGGTCGCGGAGGTACTCCAACAGGGCCTCCGCACCCGGAAAGGGATCCATTACAAAGCGGTCGAAGGCGTCGAGGAATACACCTGCGTCCACCGACAACTGAAACTCCTCGATCACGGCGGCCGCGAAGGTCGCCGTGTCAATCTCGCCGCGCTCGAAGCCCCGTACTGCGGGCGATTCAAGCCACAACCGCCAGAGCTCGTCCTCGTCGAAGGAGAGTGCCGACCATGCGCGCATGTAGCTGACCCCGCCGAGTTCCACGAGGACTCCACCCAGATCGAAGAGTATCATCTCGAATCGGTCACGCACTGGTGGACTCCTCCCGCGCCGCGCGGAACAGCGCGTCCAGCTTGAGCGCTTCCTGCTCCGCCGTGTGGTTCTCCGCCACCGCTGCGCGCCCACGATCGCCCATGGCCTGCAAGAGATCCAGCGGCGTGGACAGCGCCTCCTGCATGGCTGTCGCCAGTTGTTCCACGTTGCCCGGTGTCACGAGCCAGCCGTGGGACCCATGTTCCACCAACTCCGGAATCCCCATGATGCGTGTCGCGATTACCGGACGTCCCAGCGCCATCGCTTCCATGATCACAACCGGCAGGCCTTCCGCAAAGGACCCCAATACGAGCGCCCGGGCCTGCAGCAGTTCACTCCGTACCCGAGCTTCGTCCTGCCACCCGAGTAGGGCCACCGAATCGCCGAGACCCAGCGCCCCGATACGTTCCTCGACGATTCCGCGCATCTCGCCGTCCCCGATGAGGACCAGTCTGCCGGACGCCCCCGCGGCCCGCGCCGCGGCGAAGGCCTCCAGCAGCACGAGTTGTCCCTTCTGCGGAGAGAGGCGGCCGACACAGACCAGGGCATCCGCTTCGGATAGCATCGGCGCTGCGGCCGAAAACCAGTCCGGTCCGACGGTACAGTGGACAATGTGAATCGTCTTCCACGCGTCGAAGGGAATCCAGCGGCGCAGTTGCGAAGCACAATAATCCGTAATGGCCACGGTAAATGCCGCATCCAACATCTTCGCACCGAGACTGAGCCCAATCGGGGCGTCGAGTTCGTCGGGGCCATGGATGGTCATGCTGTAGCGTGGGCCGCCCAGCGCATGCAGCAAGCGCGCGACCGCGGCCGAATTCGTGCCGAAGTGCACGTGCACGTGTTCAATTTTCTCCGCCCGCGCCCGGGGTAGCAGTGTGGCCGCCTCGAGCAGGTAGGCAAGGTGGCGGAGAAAGCCCCGATCACTCGCGTGGCTCATGTGGCGCGTCATGCGCAGCGCCTGCCACGCCCGGCCCGGCCGCCCGGCCAATACCCCCATCGCAGCCAGAATCAGTTTCGCCTTGGGTTGCGCCAGGATGTGAAAGGTTTGCCGGGCTTCGTCTTGATCGGCCGGGTCCACCGCGGCGCCACCGGGACGCACGGCCCAGCGCGAGATGCTGTAGCCCAAAGCCTCCAGCGCGCGAATTTCGCGGCGGATGAAGGTGTGGCTCACGCTCGGATACTGATTGGTCAGGTATGCGATACGGGGCGGTGACGAACTGGATTCCACGGTCTGGCCTTACTCTTCCTCGAACTGAACGACAACCGCGCTGAATGCGGGCACGCGAACCGTGGGGGTGTCTCCCACGAAGGTGACCCGTTCATTCTTCAGCGCGACACGTAGGGACGTTTCATTGTTTAACGCGGGCGACTCGCCACTCAACATGATCCGCAAGGCTTCCGGCCTGGCCACGAAGGGCAGGGTCAGGTCTGCCCGCAATTCCTGCGTAAGCAGGCGGTTCACCAGCAGTACATTCGCTTGCCGCTTCCCGGCATTCTCCAGCAGAAAGGCGTAGGCATGTAGGCCCCCGACCGCGTCCATCTCGGGAACGCTGCCGTTGGCCTCCTGTCGCCACATTGGATTCGCGGTAACCGTGGTCACCACGAGGTCGCCTTCGATCAGGTATTGATTCGCGAGGCGCAGGCCCTGCCAGATCGGCCGCGGCCGCAGCCCTTCGCCATTGGCGGGGCGCAGGAGCGTGCCCCAGAGTCCGGTCTTGCCGTTGAAATCACGCTGCAAGAGGGTGAAGTAATTGATCGGACGCGCCTTCATCGTCGCCATCAGGCTCAAGGCCTGGTCCAGCACGGCCACGCCCGCAGCAAGGCTCGGGGCCACTTCCGAGGCGGTCCCGGCAGCGTTACCCCCCGTCGTATGGGTGTTCAGTTCGTAGACCGCAATGCCGGTTCCCTTCCCGCTCTCCTCAAGATCCGAGAGGGTACTCGTACCACCGTGGGCACGGTACGCGTTCACATCTGCAAAGAGACTACCGTAGCGATCCTGAATGGAGTCCGCGCGATCCAGTTCATGCAGCAGGTAGGGCGCGATTGAGATGAAATCGTGATGATCCGCGATCCCGTC
>JAUIKJ010000433.1 GCA_030430835.1 Candidatus Hydrogenedentota bacterium | reverse complement strand
ATTCGAGCGGAATGGCCAGGGATCCGAGTTGGGCGAAGATGCGTTGCGGGTCGTCCAGGTGCTCGGATAGCAACTCACGAATGGTGATAGACGGCGCACCCTGGTCCGAGAACAGCACAACGATTGCGATTAGCAGTGCAGGCATGACCAGTCACCTCTGGGATATTGAAGGGCGCCGTGTTGGCCGACAGGGTTTACAGCACCTCCTCAAAGAAATCCAGCATCGCCTGAAAGGAGCGCTTCGCGGCGCGTTCTTCGTAGCGTGCGCTCTCGGAGTCGGCGGCGGGGTTGGTGAAGCTGTGGACCGCGTTGCCGTAGGCAATGAATTGCCAGTCGGCTTCGGCGTCGCGCATTTCCTGCTGGAAGGCGGCGACTTCTTCGGCGGGGACGTGGGGGTCGTCGGCACCGTGGCAGACGAGGATCTTGGCCTTGATGTCGCGATCCTCGGCAGGGATGGCGGACTTGAGGCCGCCGTGGAAGCTGACGACGCCCGCGAGGTCAACCCCCGCGCGGGCCATCTCGAGGCTGACGGTGCCGCCGAAGCAGAAGCCGATGGACGCGAGGCGATCCGGGTCGATGCTGTAGGGCAGGTCATCACTGATGGGGCCGAGCAAATGATCGCGCGCGGCGAGGAAGCGGCGCTTGGCGAGGGCGGGATCGCCCTTGATCTCGCCGGACCATTCCTTCGCCTCGGCGGACTCGGTGGCAAACTTGCCACCGCCGTACATGTCGAGCGCGAAGGCGACGTAGCCCTGCTCGGCGAGCTTGTCGGCCACGTTCTTCACGTGTTCGCCAAGGCCCCACCATTCATGAACGATGATCACTGCGGGCATCTTGTCACCATCTCTCACCGCGCTGGGCGCGGCGAGGTAGCCCTGCAGTGCGGTGTCGCCGTCGGCGTAGTGGATGGTCTCGCCCGCTTGCGCAATGGGGGCGAGGGTGACGCAGGCGGCAAGGGTCAGAATCGAAAGCGCGAAGGGTTTCATGGGGAGTACTCCAAGCGTTGGTGCGCGAGTGGTTGGTCCGGTAAATGACTCGTTGAGTTTAGCGCAGCGTGGGAAGTTGCGCAATAGGTGGATGCGGGCACGATGCGCGTCTATTTTTTGGAGTGCGTGAGCTTGCTCATGCCTCGTGGCGCATCGCCATGAGGTGCGCGATGATGGTTCGGGAGTGGTGGGCATTCGGGCGCACTTCTAAGTCCCAAGAGTTCTCTTTGCGCTCTGGTTCTTTGCAAGGCCCGTAGTTTGTACGTGCGCGTCTCGCTGGCGCGAGGCATGAGCGAGCTCATGCACTCCACACAAGGCGCGAGACCCGGTGGGTCAGGACAGCACGTCCGGGTTCACGCAATTCGGCGGGCGCTCGCCGCGCAGCATCGCGACGATGTTCTCCGCGGCCATCTCGGCCATGCGGGCGCGGGTGGCCTGGGTGGCGCTGCCGAGGTGGGGGATGAGCACGGCGTTTTCGCAGGCAAGAAGATCCGGGTGCACCTCCGGTTCCTGCTCGTAAACGTCGATCCCCGCCGCAAAGATTTCGCCCTCCTTCAAGGCCTTCGCCAGGGCCGGCTCATCCACCACCGGCCCGCGCGTTGTATTGACGAAGACGGCGGTCTCTTTCATCGCGGCAAACTCTGCCGCGCCGAAGGCGTGCCGCGTGTCTGCGGTCAGCGGACAGTGCAAGGCGAGAAAATCCGATTCCGCGAGGAGCACGTCACGCGCCACATATTCCGCGCCGAGTTCTACTTCCGTCGCGGCGTCCAGGCGATTGCGGTTGTGATAGATGATCCGCATGCCAAAGCCCTTCGCGCGCCGCGCGAAGGCCTGGCCGATGCGGCCCATGCCGAAGATGCCGAGGGTCTTGCCATAGATATCCACCCCCAGCAACAGTTTCGGTGTCCAGGTGTGCCAGTGCCCACCGCGGACGAAGCGCTCCGCTTCGCCCAGCCGTCGTGCAGCGG
>JAUIKJ010000432.1 GCA_030430835.1 Candidatus Hydrogenedentota bacterium | reverse complement strand
GTTGCAGTGCGCCGTACCCCTTGCGCACATTGCGCTCGAGAATCTGGAAGGTGGGGACGTCCTTCGGGATCATGCCAAAGAAAGCGTCCGGGGTCTGTCCCGGCGCGAGAATGCTCAGCGCTATGATCCACGTCAACATGCGCGAAAGTATAGGACGCTATGCTACGCTAAACAAGCCGCGCCCCCTGCTGTCTGGGTACCCCCGATTCATGCCGACCGCCACCGAGAACGAAAGCCTGCTCCTGATCGCCACGACGGGCGTGGCCGTACTGAGCGTCGCCACGCTCGGATTCTGGTGGTGGTCGCGCGGACGACCGCGGCGTAAGCCAGTGGCCCCAGCCGGGAAGAGTCTTGAGCACCGCTGCGAGAACTGTAGCCGCACGATGATTTTTGCGCGTGCTGATCTCAGCGAACTCAGCCCGGGGGAGGTGGGCCTGGTTGTACGATCAAAACCCGAGTGGATCCACCGAAAGCTTGCGGACATGGATTGTCCCTACTGTGGCGCGTCCCATTGCTTTGCCACCGACCGCAACCCGATGGAATTCGTCGGCTGCGACATCTACACGCCGCAGGCCGGTGCGGGCCGCTGCCTCGATTGCCGGAAACCCCTCGCGGCACCCCCGTGGCCCGCGGGTACCTACGACGGCCGCATCCAGGAAGTCCCCGAACTCCGCGCCGAATTTGGCCTGGTCTGCGAGCGCTGTCAGGCGGTATGTTGCGTGGCCTGCTGTGAAAAAGCGACCCGTGGCCGGACTGGGGACGGCTCGCTCCTGTGTCCACGCTGTTTTCGTGGACCCCTCACGACGATCTACAATCCCTGAAAGTGACCCATGGAACGGAACACGCGTGTGAAGTATTCAGCTGCTATGACCAGAAACGGCATCTTCCTCACTACCTGCTGCCTGGTGATCCTCGCCGGGTGCGCGACCACCGGCGGCAGTGATCCGGCGGAACCGGTGCGCACAACGGAGAGTCCGGGGCCGATCGTCGCGACACCGCCCGTGTGGCCGAAGGTCGCTGTGGCCTATCCCGATTCCAACCTGCTCGATGTCACCGCCTCCATTGGCGAACGCTACGACATCGGGGTGGCGCTGATGCAGGGCATCGGATTGCGTCCGATTCGCGGCAGCGAGCATGAGAACCTGCGCTACCCGAGCCTGATGGAATCCCTCGCACGTGAAGCGAGTTGCCGCGTTGCAAGCACGCCGTACTACCTCTTCCTCTATCCGCCGGGCTATGAATCGCTGTTGCAGATCAATTTCTATGACCGGGTGCCCAATGCTTGGCGCGACCGCGCCCTGAGTGCCGCCTTCGACGGCAACCGGAAGCTTGCGGCGGTACTCGCGTTCCTGAGTGACGCACTGGGCAAGACCATCATCGCAGACAACCTTGTGGCCGAGGCCAGCATCGGTTTGCTGCGCCTGCCCTACAGCCCGGTTCCGGACGTACTGAATGCCGTCATGCAGAGTGCTCGCGTGGCACCCCAGGCCTTCGACGTCGCGGCCACGGGCGACTACATCTTCATCTACCGCCGCGGGCGGGACGCCTTTTCCACCGCCCACGTGGGGGCGGTTACGCCCGAAGCGGAGACCCTGCTTTCCCGCCGCGTGTCGATCTCGTTGCCCGGCGGCGCGGGCGCGGGCGCGCGCTTTCAGCCGATGGAGGGGGCCGTGGAATTCGGAAGCGTGCTGGGCAGCCTGTCACGCCAGGCCGGGCTACCCGTCCACGCTCCGCCGACGCTGCACGCCTTGCCGGTAAACCAGACCATCCTCCGCGACTTGCCCCTGCAGACCGCACTGGATCTCATCGTGCGCCAGTGGCCCGTCACGACCATTGGCTACACCCTGCGTGATGGCGCAATCCATTTCGAGCGCCTGCCCTAGCCTGCGAAGCCGTCCCCGTTCTTGGCCGCATGCACCTTCGCGAGAAAGAGCGTGGCACGCTCCTGCATTTCGATG
>JAUIKJ010000063.1 GCA_030430835.1 Candidatus Hydrogenedentota bacterium | reverse complement strand
GACGCGATCCAGATCAACGGTGTGAACGCATCGAACTGCACCATCCGAAACTGCCGGATCGGACAGTTCGGGGTGGACGGCGAGTTCGACGGTGGCAGCGGCATCGCCATTATCAACGGCGCAAACAATAACCTGATTGGTTCCTATGACGCGGGCGGCGGCAACTATATCGCCGGCAACAACCAATACGGCATCTATATCAACGGATTCGGCAGCGACGAGAACGAAGTCTACGGAAACTACATCGGCCTCGACGAGAGCCTGATCTCGCCGATTGCCAACCTGGCCGGCGGCGTATACATCGGCGGCGGCGCCATGGAGAATTTCATCGGCGGCATCCTCGATTCGACCGGCAACATGATCGCGGGCACGAGTGTCTCGGCGGTCGACAATTCCAACCGCGGCATCCATATCTCCGGGATCGACACGCTGAACAACGTTGTGCGTGGCAACCGAATCGGTGTGGACTCGGTCGGCGATGCCGTGTTCGGTCACCGCTTTCAGGGCATCTTCGTCGAAGACGCGAGCAACACCTACATCGGCGGCACCGTGGCCGGGTACGAGAATGTCATTGCGGACAACGGTGTCAACGGCGTTCAGGTAACCGGCGCCACGGCCAGCGCGAACAGCATTCGCCGCAACCAGATCTTCAGCAACAGCGGCCGGGGCATCAAGATCGATCTCGGCGCCAATGCATCGGTGGCCGCGCCGATGAACCTCGAACTGATCCCGTCGAGCCCGACCGATTTCCTGCTCACGGGTTCCGGCAGTGCGTCGAACACATTCGAGATCTTCGCGGACGACGCGCAGCAGGGGCGCTTCTACCTTGCGACCACGAACGGCGATGGCAACGGGTTGTTCAGCGCGTTCCTGAACCTTGCTCCTTACCTTGGCATGACCTTGACGGCGACCCAGACGGACGCGGCCGGTAACACGTCCGAGTTCAGCGCATCGATCCCGATTGGGAGTTCCGAAGGGGAAGGGGAGGGCGAAGGCGAGATCGAAGGCGCGGGCGCCTGTTTCGATGTATATTGCGATGCGGCACCTGTGCTCGACAGCGACGGCGACGGCCTCAGTGACTGCTTCGAGACCAACTGCCTCGGCACCGATCCCAACGACGTCGATTCCGATGGCGACGGTATGTCCGACAACTTTGAACACGAGAACGGTTTCAATCCCGTGAATGTCGACGAGGCCGGAGAAGACCCGGATTGTGACGGCTTGACCAACCTCGATGAGTTTCTGCAGGGCACGGATCCGAATGACAACACGAGTCCGAACGAAACCTACTACGTCTCCGAGAGCGGCGTGGACGCCGCGGGCCGGGGTGGAAAGGCCGCACCGTGGCGAACCGTCACCTTCGCCCAGACCCAGATTGGAGGCAAGCCCGGTGCTCCAGTGCGCATCTACATGCTCGGGGGCAGTTACCAGGAAGACGTTACCTTCAATTCGCACGTGATACTGACCGGTCCCGTGACGAAAGGCGTGTCCGTAAGCGGCAACTTCACCGGCGCGGCGCATTCGGAGGTGGCGTATATCCGCCTATCGGTGCCGGTTTCCAACCGGCCGGGTATCGTGCTGCCGCCGGATGGGCCGATGATCGTGCGCGAAGTGGATCTGATCGGCACAGCCCTCAACAACCAGAACGGAATCCTGGTACCTGAGATCAGCACCGGCGACTCCCTCATCACCGACTGCAGCATTCAGCGCTTTGCGGTAGGAATCAACGTCGTTGGCCCGCTGCCATACATTCGCCGCAACGTGTTCAACAAGACCACCTTCGCGGGGGTCTATCTTCAAAAGTCCGTTTTCAGTAAGGGCACGCCCGGGGGGACGGACAACTTCGGTGACGAGACCGATCCTGCCACCGGCTTCAATACCTTTGGCGAAAGCAACGCCGGTGACAACGTGGTCAACGATACCGATGAAACGGTGAAGATGGAGAACAACGACTGGAGCACCGACGACGAAACCATCGCGGATGCGAGTATCGATGGTCCAGCCGACTTCGTGCCCTTTCTCCCGCAGGGCGCCGGCCTTCTGGGCGCCTCGCTCGCCGTTACCGTCTGGAGCGCATCGACGCAGGACCCCATCGAGAACGCCACCGTGGACCTGGTCGTCTCCGGGTACGCGCCGCTTACGATCAATACGAACGGTGTCTACTACTACGTGTCGGTCAACAGTGGCAGCTATACGCTGACCGTGAACGCACCCGGGTATTCGCCCGTGGTCCGCGCAGTCAACGTGGCCGATTCCCAGATCGCCTCGGAGATCGTGGCGATGTTTCCGCTGGAAGGCATTCATACGGCCGACCAGAATGCCGATTCCCAGATTAACCTCTCCGAATTACTACGCGTGATTCAGTTCTTCAACTTCGGCGCGTTGCACTGCGAGGGCGGGACAGAAGACGGCTACGCCCCTGGCCCCGGGAACCAGGGGTGCCTGCCGCATGCCAGCGACTACGGACCGCAGGACTGGGTCGTCAACCTGAGTGAGGTATTGCGCACCATCCAGTTCTTCAACCTCGACGGTTATTACTACTGCCCCGAGGAGGAGACGGAAGACGGTTACTGTCCCGGTGTGAAGGAATAGCGCCTTCGCGGCGTTGCATCCCGCGCGTGCACATGCCACGATGAAGCCATGCAATGGGACCAGTTCAAGGACACCGCACCGCGCAAGGCCGCGGCAGGCATCATCATCAACCCGCAGGGCGAGATTCTGCTTGGGCGCCGCAACCAGAGTCTCATGTTCATGGGCGGGCACCACGTCTTCCCTGGCGGCGCACTCGACGACGAGGATTCTGCCGGACATGTCGCGGGTGTGGCGGATTCGGAGGAGGCCCTTGCCATCTTTGGCACGGCCCGCGAGATCTTCGAGGAGACCGGACTTCTCTGCGTTGACGAAGCGCATGCGCTTGACCGCGAACGCTTGCGCGCACACCGCCGGGCGCTACACGCCGGCGAGCTGAATTTCGCCGCAGTGCTCGATGCGCTGGGTGTACGCATCCGGGGCGACCGCTTTACGGCGGCCGGGATCTGGATTACGCCGCCCTTTTCGCCCATTCGCTTTCACACGCGTTACTACCTCCACCAATACGAGGGGCCGCGCATCGAAGAAGTGGAGAGCGCCGATGGCGAGATCGTTGGCCTCGACTGGCTGCATCCGGCGGAAGCGCGGCGGCGTTGGCAGATGGGCCAATTGCGGCTTTCCACGCCCGTGGCCTATGTTCTGCTGCACCTTGCGGCACGGCCCTTGCCGGACGTGCTGCCGCTGCTACAGAACACGCCGCACCTCAACCCCGACGAGCCTTCCCGCTTCGAGATGCGCCGGGGAATCCACATCATCCCCGTGCGCTCGCCCACGCTTCCGCCGGCAACGCATACCAACTGCGTCACCATCGGCGAGCATGAGATTCTCGTGGTCGATCCCGGTGCCGGCAGCGCCGAAGACGCCGCGGACCTCGTGAGCCAGATCGAGCACCTGCGCGCACTGGGTGATCGCATCACGGCGATTCTGCTCACGCACAGCCACCCCGATCACAGCTGCGCGGCGGAAGCCCTGCGGGAACACTTCGGCGTGCCCGTGTGGGCGCATGCCGAGACCGCGAAGCAGCTGGAGATCACCGTGGATCGCCATCTTGCGGATGGTGACCAAATTGACCTGCCCGGCGATCCGGGCTGGCGTATCCGCTGTATCCACACGCCGGGACACGACCCCGGCCACCTGTGCTTTCACGAAGAGAGCACCAGCACCCTCATCGCCGGCGACATGATTGCCAACCCGGGCACCATCCTCATCGCGCCGTCCTACCGCGGGAACATGAGTGACTACCTGGCAAGTCTGGAGCGCCTGCTCGAAGAAGAGTTTTCGTTTCTCGTGCCGGCGCACGGCATTCCCTTCTGGGGCCGCGAGTGCAAGCCCGCCATCGAGCAACTGATCAAGCACCGGCTGGATCGGGAAGCGAAGATTCAGGCCGCCCTCGATGCCGGACTGCGGACCCCCGGCGAGATAGTCGCACACGCCTACGCCGACACGCCGAAGGAAGCCTGGCCCCTCGCGGAGCACCAGCTCGAAGCCCACCTCGAGCGCCTTGGCGTCACCCTTTAGGCCGGCTACTCTGCCTATACGAGCGTTAGGGAGAATCCAAGACCTCTCCCTCCGGTCGAGGTGACAGGCCTTTGGCCGAGGTGACAAGCGGAATACCCTGTCCTTTCGAGCGCAGGGAGAAATCTTGACCCCACGCTATGGCCGACGCGACACGCCATTGCGCCACCCCCTTGTCATTTCGACCGCAGGGAGAAATCTTAAACCCCACGCTATGGCCCAGGCGGCATCAGACAATGCGACGGGTTCCCAAGTCGGCTTCGAACAACCATCGCCACCCTACGCGAACACCTTCTCCACGACTTTCCCCGCCACGTCCGTCAAGCGGAAGTCGCGGCCGCTGTAGCGGTAGGTCAGATCGAGATGGTTGATGCCGAAGAGGTGCAGCAGGGTCGCGTGAAAATCGTTGATGTGGATCGGGTCTTTCGTGATGTTCCAGCCGATCTCGTCCGTTTCGCCAATCACCTGGCCGCCCTTTACCCCGCCACCCGCCATCCAGATGCTAAAGGCGGAGGGATGGTGATCACGGCCGGTATTCGGTTCACGGCCGCCCGCGCGGTTTTCGCCCAGTGGCGTGCGCCCAAACTCCGCGCCCCACACGACGAGCGTCTCGTCCAGCATTCCGCGCTGCTTCAGATCTTTCAGCAGCGCCGCGATTGGCTGGTCCGCCATCGTCGCGTTGTAGGTGAGCTCCTGGTTCAGGTTGCTGTGATGATCCCAACTCGCGTGGTACAGGTTGATGAAGCGGACCCCGCGCTCGACCATTCGGCGCGCGAGCAGGCAGTTCCGCGCGAAGGCACCAAAGGTGCCGCTGCCGCCGCCACGGCTCGCGGTCAGGCCCAGTTCATCGCGGTTCACACCGTAGGCGTCCAGCGTCGCATCGCTCTCATCATTCAGATCGATCAATTCCGGCGCGGCGGATTGCATCCGGTACGCGAGTTCATAGTTCGCCACACGGGACAGGATTTCCGGATCGAGGGTTTCCTCGTAGCGCATCTCGTTGAGTTGGCGAATGGTATCCAGGCCCCGGCGCTGGCATTCATGGGGCAGGCCTTCCGGGTTGCTGAGGTGGAGGATTGGATCGCCCTGATTGCGGAAGAGCACGCCCTCATAGGTCGAAGGCAGAAAACCGCTCGACCAGTTCGACACGCCGCCACTCGCGCCCCGGCCGGCGGTCAGGACCACGTAGCCCGGCAGGTTTTCCGACTCCGTCCCGAGGCCGTAGTTGATCCATGAACCGACACTCGGCCGGCCAAAGGTCGGCACGCCGGTATTCATCATCAACTGGCCGGGATGGTGGTTGAAGGCTTCCGTATGCATCGAACGGATCAGGCAGATGTCGTCCGCGCATTCACCAATGCGCGGGAGCAGGTCCGAAATTTCCATGCCGCACTCGCCGTGCGGCTTGAACTTGCGGTCGCTTCCCAGGACGACGGCGGAGTCCTTCTGGATGAAGGCGAAGCGCACGTCCTTGGTGAAGGACTCCGGCAGTTTCTGCCCGTTCAGTTTGTTCAGTTCGGGCTTCGGATCAAAGAGGTCGATCTGGCTCGGCGCGCCCGCCATGAAGATGAAGATACAGGCCTTCGCCTTCCCCGCGAAATGGGGTTGCCGCGGCAGGAGGGGGTTCACCTCGCCCGCCGTTGGCGTGGCCGCCACCGCGCCATCGCGCAGCAGGGTCGAGGTCAGCGCCAACGCACCGAGCCCGCTCGCGGCGGTGGTCATGAAATCGCGCCGTGAACGCAGAATATTTTCTTCGATGGGGTGCATGATGGCCTCTACTCCCGGGTGATGAATTCGTCGAGGTTGATCAAGGTGCGCGCCAATACCACGTGTGCCGCGGCGTCTGCCGCCGCGGCGTCCTTCGGCCGATGTCCGGCCGCAAGCGTCTCGGCGAAGGCCTCCGCGTCGCGGAAGGTTTCGCGTTGCGCATCCAGCAACGCGACCAGCGCATCGGTCTCCGCTTCCGTTGGCGTGCGCGCGAAGCAGAGCTTGAAGGCCCAGGCCACGCGCGCGCGGTCGTCGCCGCCGCATTCGGTCTGCATGCGCTTGGCGAGGCCCTGCGCGCACTCGATGAAGACCGGGTCGTTCATCAGGTTCAGGGCCTGCAGCGGCGTATTGGAGCGGCTTCGGCGCAGGTTCGCCGTATTGCTGTCGGGGCAGTCGAAGTTCATCAGCATGGGGTAGGCAATCGTCCGCTGAAACTGTATGTAGAGTCCGCGACGATACTTGTCGTCGCCATTGCTTTCGGGGTACTTGATGGAGTTCGCGTAGCCGAGGTTCGCGAAGCCCTCCGGCAGCGGCGGGCGAATGCTCGGCCCGCCGACCTTCGGCGCCAGCAGCCCGCTGGCCGCCAAGGCGAGATCACGAATGATCTCCGCCTCCACACGGAAGCGATCCTGCCGTGCAATCAGGCGGTTTTGCGGATCCTGGTCCACCAACTCCGGCCGTGTGTGCGAGGCCTGACGATAGGTGGCTGAGGTGACGATGAGGCGAATAAAATCCTTCGTGCTCCAGCCGCGCGCCTGGTATTCGTTGGCGAGCCAGTCGAGTAGCAGGGGGTGGGTTGGTGCTTCGCTGCGCGTGCCAAAGTCCTCCGGCGTGCGCACCAGGCCTTCGCCGAAGAGCTTCTCCCAGATTCGGTTTGCCGCCACACGCGGCGTCAGCGGGTTGTCATGCCGCACGATCCAGCGGGCCAGGTCGAGGCGATCCGCGTTCGGACCCCGCGGGTTCAGCGCGGGCAACACCGCGGGCGTCCCGTGGTCCACGGGTTGTGTGGGCCGCAGGAAATCACCCCGTGCATGGATGTGGGTCTGCGGTGCGTCCGGGTTCTCGACGATGGCCTGCGCCATCGTGTTCACCGGCTTGGGCGCGGCCGCCAAAACGCCCTCCCGTTTTGCGGCGAGCTCCCGCATGCGCGCATCGCCCCGTGCGTAGTAGTCGAGCAGGAGTTCGTTCTGCGCCGCGCTTCGCTCCGTCGCCGGGGTCAGCAAGGCTGTGCGCACCGCATCCGGCAGCACCACGCCTGCGCGCGCGTGGTCCGTGGCAGCGATCCGGAAGCGGCCCAAGACATGCCCGCCGCCGTAGGCCTGTTCGATGCTGAGCGTGAAACGATAGCGATTGGCCTTGTCTATCGGGCGTCCCGCCACGAAGCGTGCGCTGCGGTGCTGGTTGGTCTCCTTGTCCGCGCCGATGGCCCAGCCCGTCTTGGCATCATCATCGAACACGCCCGCAGCATCGAAGCCCTTCTGGTCGAAATCCGCGATCGCGGTGTCCAGTGCCACCCGCATCGGCGGGGACAGGGCCTCCTCCAATGGGTCGACGTCGGCTTGGTACAGGCCCAACTCCCGAATCGCCGGAGAGCCGCCGTAGTACCCGGTGATGACCAGTTCGAGCGATGTGCAGGTCACGGGCTCAAAGCCCGTCACGAAAAGATTGTGCCTGTAGGAGGCATCCTGTACGTCCTGCACCGTTTCGCCGTCACACACGATCTTAAAATCTTTCGGTGCGAAGCGACGGTGTTCATAGCCCTGCAGGCTGAGCGCCGAAAAGGTGCGGGCTTCGGGGAAGTCCAACCTGAAGTGATACTCGCCCTGGTCATCCACCTCGTCCCAAAAGGTTTCGGGGTTGCCGTCGATGGCCGCGCCATCGCCCATCGCACCCCCGTCGGCATCAAGATGGTCCGGGCTGGTCGCCACCGCGCCCAACGCGTGGTTGGTCAGGTCAATCTCCGCGGCCGCGCGATCCCGGCGGTGCAGATCCAGTTTGGTCAGCACAAAGTTGCCATTCCCGGATCGGCCTGGCCCCGTCCTCGGCAGGCTGCCGTCGATCAACGCTTCGATCCGCAGGGCAGAGAGGGTGTCGGTATCCGTCTCAATTTCGACCGTGTAGGTGTCCTTGTCCGGGGCATCGCCCCGCGCAAGGATGGACCCGTCGGAGAGTAGGTCCAGGGGTGCGCCACTCGCGGCACGCGCACTGAGCGTCCGTACGCCGCGCCATGCGATCTCCGTGACCGTCTGCGCCGCGGCCCAGGCATCCAACGCCGGCCGCAAGGTCTCGCGGTGCGCCGCGATCTCTTCATTCACGTTTTTCAGCGCCGCGTCATGGCGGGCCTTTTCGGCCGCGTAACGTTCCTCTTCGCCATCCAGTGGCGCCGGGATATCCTTCTCCAAGCCTGAGTCGAAGAAGCTGTATAGTTCAAAGTACTCCCGCTGCGTGATGGGATCATACTTGTGCGTGTGGCACTGTGCGCAGGCCACTGTGAGCCCCATGAAGACCGCGCCCGTCGTGTTCGTGCGATCCACCACCTGCTCCACGCGGAACTGCTCCGGGTCCACGCCGCCTTCCTTGTTGGTCAGGGTGTTGCGGTGGAAGCCCGTCGCCACACGTTGCGCGGTGGTCGCGTTGGGCAACAAGTCGCCCGCGAGCTGTTCGATGACGAACTGGTCATAGGGCAAGTCGCGGTTCAGTGCATCGATCACCCAGTCGCGGTAGCGCCAGGCCCATGGCCGCGGCGTGTCTTTTTCGTAGCCGTCGCTATCCGCGTAACGCGCAAGGTCGAGCCAGTGCCGGCCCCAGCGCTCGCCGTAGTGCGGTGATGCCAGCAGGCGGTTTACCAGGCGCTCATAGGCATAGGGCGATTCATCCGCCAGGAAGTCCTCCGTTTCTTCCAGGCTTGGCGGCAGTCCCGTAAGGTCCAGGTATAGTCGGCGCAACAGCGTTTCCGGGTCGGCTTCCGGGGACGGCGTTACACCGGCCCCTTCCAGCCTGGCGAGGACAAAGTGATCGATTCGATTGCGCACCCACGCGGTGTCCTTTACCGGCGGCGGCGTGTGCGCGACCACCGGCTGGAAGGCCCAATGGTCACTCGCGATCTGCGTCGGGGTCTCCGGCTCATCCGGACCTGGGGCGCCGGCCAGGATCCATTCACGCAGCACCGCCGTCTCGGCATCCGTCAGGCGGTCCCCCTTCGGCGGCATTACGAAGTCCGGATCGTCGCCGCGGACAGCATCGAGCAGGCGGCTCTCCTCCGGCTTGCCCATGGCGA
Source organism: Candidatus Hydrogenedentota bacterium (assembly GCA_030430835.1). Taxonomy (GTDB): domain Bacteria; phylum Hydrogenedentota; class Hydrogenedentia; order Hydrogenedentales; family JAEUWI01; genus JAUIKJ01. Next base: position 1,331 of record JAUIKJ010000063.1, on the reverse strand, counting down.
CAATCGCGCCGCCGTCGCCACCATTCAGAATGCCTGCATGGAAATCGAGGCGCAGGCCCGCCTTCTGGCGCTCGGGACCGTGGCATGAAAAGCAATGCCGTTCCAGAATCGGCCGAAGCTCGGTGGCGTAGTCCGGCGCGCCACCCGCACCGGCCAACGTGAGTGCGGCGGCAATCGTGCCCAGAAGGAGCATGGCTGTCGTTCCTCTCCTAGTCTGCGAACCCGTCCCGGCGCGCAAGCCGGAATCTCGAATAGCCAGTATAGAGAAACGCCGCCGGATTCGCTAGAAGTGGCGCTCGATGTAGGCCAATGCCGCGTCGAGGTCGGGCAGCACCTTGGTGCAATACCGGACCATCCACGGTGACATGTCCTCGTAGCTGTAGGGGCTGAAGGCGATCACGAACTTCCCGAGATCATGCGAGGCATAGAAGACTTCCATTGAAGTGCCGATCGACGCCTTAGAGTAATTAACCAGAATAATGTCAGCATCCCGCACATCCTGCAGATCAAACTCGACAATTTCGTTAGCACTGTCGATCTCACGATCCCGAAAATTGCGCCGCATCGGGTCGAGCACGACGAACTTACCGGCGAGCCGTTCCTTGGCCGCCTGCCGCCAGGTCTTCCCTTCATGCTCGCTGCAATCCATGATGGGACCGCACAGATAGATTCGCTTCGTGGCTGGATTGGTCATCGTAATCTCCTTCGGCGCGAAGTGTGACATAAACTCTTTACAATAAGCTAGATAGGAGATATTTCCCATTTACAAAACAACAGGACTTTGTTAGACTGCTCGCGCCGTGGGCTGCGGCAACTTGGGTTCTCGTATCTGCAGTTTTACCATCGAGAGGGGTTGTTCCATGCGTTGTAATTTCCTGTGCAAAGATCCGATTGCAGGATCGCGTCGTATTGCCGGGCGGGTGCAGAAATGTGCGCTTTCCCTGATGCTCGCCATGCTGCTGATGGCTGGCCTGGCGGCGCCTGCGCACGCGCAGTGTCCTGCCGATCAGATTGACTATGATTATTCACTGGGCACCTTCGAGCTCTTGCTCGGGCAGGTGCTCGTGGATGGCGAAGGCAACAACCTCTGGGACGCCCCGGTCGACCCCGTATGGGCGTCGATTCCGGGCCAACTCGGTCCGGGCTTCCTCGATGTTGACAACACGGGTGACGGTATCGACGACGATGACCACCTCGATCTTCTTGCTGCGATCGTCGACGGCGACCCTTCGGTGGTGGCCGGACTCGACGCCGGTGACGTGACGGCGATTCGCAATGCGTTCGCGGCAAACGCCTCCACGGTGCAGTCACTCGAGATCACGATCAACAAC
>JAUIKJ010000062.1 GCA_030430835.1 Candidatus Hydrogenedentota bacterium | reverse complement strand
CGACATACAGCGCGCCGTCGTCTCCGAAGCAAAAGTCCGCGGGACGGAAGTTGCCGTCGCTGCTCACGAGCAGATCGTCGGTCTCCGTGCCCCAGAATTCGCCGTCCTTGTTCTCCATCGTGTACTGCTTGATTCCGAGGAAACCGATGGCATTGAGAATGATGTAGTTGCCATTGCTCTCCGGCGGGAAATGCGTGCTGGAGATGATGCCGCTGGACGGAACCGGGCGTACCGTCTTGTCGAGTAGCTTGTGCATCTTGAAGCCGCCCTTGCCGTCCATGCGAATCTGGTAGGCCTCGCCGCCGGTGGCGCTGGTGGCGAAGTGGTAGCCCCAGTAGTTGAAGTCCCCGCCATGCGGGTTCGGGGGATTCTCCGCGTGGTAGCTGAAACGGTGCGTGCGCGGGTTGAAACGGTACATCGCCGACGCGCCGGAATACTGCGGCGCCTGCCACGGGGTTTCCACGTTGCTCACATTGAAGATGCCGCGCTGGTAATAGATGTAGCCGTCGGGACCGTAGTCGAAACCGTTTGCGCTGTGGTGCGTGTCGGAGGAATCGATGCCGGAGAGGATGATCTCCTGAAAATCCGCAACGTCGTCGCCGTCGGTGTCCTTCATGAACCAGATGTTTGGTGCAGAGGCCACGAGCACGCCGCCGTTCCAGAAGGTGAAGCCGGTCGGATTGTGGACGTATGCGAAGGTCTTGGCCTCGTCCGCGACCCCGTCGCGATCTTCGTCAGGAAGAATAATCAGACGGTCGAGCATCTCCCGGTCCGGCTGCCACTTCGGATAGGTTTCCCAGGCCGCAACCCAGATGCGGCCCTTCGTATCCACCGCCATTTGCACGGGGTTGATCAGTTCGGGGAACATGTCCTCGGAGGCAAAGAGATTGGCCGAAAGACCGTCCTGCAGGGTGAGTGTGTCCACGCCATCCTCGGGAGCGACATATTCGAGTGACCCGTTCTTGTCGCTGGGTTTGTAATTGGTCTTGACCAGGATTGGGTCGGGCACGTTGCTGTCGTCCGGCTCCACCACTTCGCCGTGGATGGCCTGCCAAACAACGTGATCCCGGTTCGCGGTCATCACGTCGAGCATCACCAATTCGTGCTGCAGCACCACTTCGTTGGTCTGCTTGTCGACAAACTCCAGCGGCGCGCGGCTGCCCCAGACGTCATTGCCGTCCGTGGCGCGGTAGCGGTTGAACCAGCACCAGTTCTTCTCCAGCACCGCCTCACGAACACGGTCGGTGCCCCGCTCGCGTACGCTGCCCGCGAGGGCCTCAACAATCACCTTCGCGATCGCCTGGTTCCCGGCCGCGTTCAGGTGGATGCCGTTCGTTGTCAGCGGATGGGCGGACGCGGCATAGAGTGCCTGCGACGGTGCGAAGAGATCGACGAAGAGCAGTTCGTTGTCGTTTGCCACGCGCGCCATTGTGTCGGTGTAGATGGAGAGCCAAAGGTTGTTCTCTTCGCCATCCGGTAGATTGGGGGACTCCAGATTTTCGAAGGCGATGGGCGAGAACAGGACGATACGCGGCGCGGCCTTCCCATCGTACTTCTGGTCACGCGTAAGATCAATGAACCCCTGCAACTCCTTCTTGAACGTGCCGGGGTCATGCTCCCACGATTCGTTGTAGCCGAAGAAGGCGAAGATCACGTTCGCATCGACGTGATCCAAATATTCATCGGCGGTCATGAAGTTCTTGTTGCGTGGGCGATCCGCCACTTCGTCACCGGCGAAGCCCAGGTTGCGTATGACAAGATTCGCCTCGGGATAGGCCAACTGCAGGTAGGTTTCCAGCCAGCCCTCGTGTTGCATGTGATCCGGCAGCGCATTGCCGATAAACGCGATGCGATCGCCCTTGTCAAGCGCGAGTTCGGCCGTCGCGTTGGGCATATGCAGGCCGATGGCCACGGCGATCATCCAGTACAGGGGCAGTCTTGAGCGTCTCATCGAAGCAGATCTTTCCGGTTGATGGCGATTGAAGAATACGATACTACACGATTCCGGGGATTTATTTCTTTTCGCGCACAGGCGCCTGCGGATTCATGATGGCTGTGTCCCAACCCGCGAGGTCCGATGGCTTCACGCCGCGCCGGTAACCTTCGAAGGCGAAGCGCGCCGGGTGATACGGCCCCACGAAATCCACCGCCAGGTCCGGCTGGATCGCTTCCTCCATCCCCAGGCACCAGAACTGCGCGTTCACCAGCATCCGCCGGAAGCTCCCGTCCACGATGTCTTCGGATGCCCCTTGGGTGGTCGTGAAGATCCGCGCCGCCTTGCCGGACGCGCTGGCGTATTCCCGCACCCACGCCACCGGCATCAGTTCCTTTGTCGTGTCCACCGGCGCGTCGATGCCCATGCCATTCAATATGATCCCGCGCGCCAGTACGGTACTGCCTTCAATCGGATCCGCGGTATAGCCGCCCGCCTGCGTGTGCATCGCCCCCACACCGCGCAGGATCGGATGCTCCTTGTTCTCCTGTTCGATGGCGAGAATCGAACTCTGCCGGTGATTGTCCCCGTAGTGCGATACCCAGGTCTCCCCCAGCACCTGCCGGCCGAAGCCCATGTAAAAGTCCTCGCCGGGATACCGGAAGTCATAGCGGTAATAGGTGCTGCCCTCGGGAATCTTGAAGGCATGCGTCGACGTCCGCAGCCCGACGATCGGTCCCCCGCGATCCACATAGTCCACGAAATGCTTCATCTCCGCATCCGGCATATCGATGAAGCGCATGAAGATCACCATCAGGTCCGCTTCCGCCAGCACCGCCAACCCACGCAGGTCACTGCTCCCCGGCAGAATCGTCTCGTCCTCCGGGTTCAGCCCGAAGATCACCGTACACTTGAAACCATGATGCTTCGCCATGATCCGCGCCAGCGCCGGCAGCGTCTCCTCCCCCCGGTACTCATGGTCCGACGCGATGAAGACGATGTGCTTGCCCGCGCCGGGACCCGCCTCGCCTTCATACACCACGCTGGACTGCGCCAGCGCGGGAGCAGCCAAGGCAATACAAGCCAAGATTGGATAGCAGATAACGCGTCGCATTATGGGTAATTTCCTTTGCTTCGGGATTCGCGGCACCACGGATTCTCGCAATCCTGAAAGGCAACGGTCTAACAAACGCGATGCAACTTTGCAAACAAAAGCTGCAACGCCATGCGGATGCAACGTATGCTGATCCCATCGCAATCCCGAAGGAGCGCCGCAGCATGAGCCGGATCGACCGGGCCTACGCCCTCGCCCAGGAACACTACGCGGAGTATGGCGTGGATACCGCCGCAGCGCTGGACGCGCTGGCCGCCTACCCCATCTCCATTCACTGCTGGCAGGCGGACGATGTCGGCGGCTTCGAGCGGCCGGGCGCCGCACTCGGTGGCGGCGGTATCCAGGCGACGGGCAACTACCCCGGCAAGGCGCGCAATATCGCGGAGGCGCGCAGCGACTACGAAAAGGTCCTGTCGCTCGTGCCCGGCTCCCACCGCCTCAACCTCCACGCCAGCTACGGCGAGTTCCCGCAATTCACCGAGCGCGACGCCATCGGCCCGGAGCATTTCGAAGGCTGGATTGAATGGGCGCAGGCGCAGGGCATCGCGCTCGATTTCAACTGCACCTGCTTCTCCCACCCGAAGGCGGACGACGGCTACACCCTCGCCAGCAAGGACGCGGCCATCCGTGAATTCTGGATCGCGCACGTCCACCGCTGCCGCGAGATCGCCGGGGCGATGGGCCGCGCGCAGGGCAGCCCCTGCATCCACAACCTCTGGATCCCCGATGGCGCGAAGGACATCACGGTCGACCGCTTCGGTCACCGCGCGCATCTGTTGGAATCGCTGGATGCCTGCTTCGCGCAGGACTACCCCGTCACTGAAATGAAGGACGCCGTGGAGAGCAAGCTCTTCGGCATCGGCGCGGAATGGTTCACCGCCGGTTCGCACGAGTTCTATCTGGGCTACGCGCTGTCGCGAAACAAACTGCTCTGCTTCGACATGGGCCACTACCACCCGACCGAGTCCGTCGCCGACAAGGTCCCCGCCTACCTGCAATTCGCCGACGAATTGCTGCTCCATGTCAGCCGTCCCATCCGCTGGGACAGCGATCACGTGGTCCTCCTCGACGACCCCACCCGCGATCTCGCGCACGAGATCGTGCGACGCAGGCACGACAAACAGATCCACCTCGCGCTCGATTTCTTCGACGCCGCCATCAACCGCATCGGCGCCTACGTCACCGGCATCCGTGCTACGCAACAGGCCTTACTCCAGGCCTTGCTCTCGCCCGAGGTCCGGCTCTTGGCGCACGAGGAAGCCGGCGAAAACTTCGAGCGCCTCGCCCTGCTGGAAACGGCGAAGGCTCTGCCCTTCGGCGCAGTCTGGGACTACTTCTGCCAACAGCAAGGCGTTCCGCCGGGCGCGCAATGGATTGCGGATGTGCGCGCGTATGAGCACGCGGTATTGGCGAAACGAAGCTAGCGCGCGCACAGGTGTTACCACTCTCCCTTCGAAGAGATGCACAGCGCAAACTATCATGAAGCCGTCATTCCCGCGCAGGCGGGAATCCACCAACGTGCAGTAGGACTTTGTTTCCAGAGTAGCGCATGGTGCGCGATGACACCGTCCCAAGATCTTCCTCCCGCGACCGGAAAACTCAAGCGAACCGTAGCCGTCGGCCGCGCTGGTGGATTCCCGCCTGCGCGGGAATGACGCCGTAGGACGGCCTGCAGCGATTTCTGTTAAGTTGAACCAAGCTCGTGCGTCTACTTCACCACGCACCGCGCGTTGCCTTCGCACCGGCACTGTCGTATACTTGTGTGCACGGGCCTGCAAGGATGCCCCACCGCCGAAAGCCGCCGCGCCTTGCTTCAATCGACTCTCTTTTCGTTGACATCCTTTTCTGGGCCGCATGGAGCGGAACGTGGCCCACAGACAAAGGAGGTCAATCATGGACCCGCTCCACCTGTTGCGCACCCGTGCACGCACCCTGCACCGCGCCGGACAGACCGGCGACACCGAAGCCGTCGTTCTGCTACGAACTCACCCTGAATTGCGCGTGCTGGACGAAGCCGCATTTGCTGAAGTTGTGCAGCGCAAGCATGCCTATTCGGTTCTCGCGCTGAAGCTTGGCTTTCGCAGCTGGTCCGATGCGCGTGGCGCGCTCGGCGGCGAGAGCTATACCGACATGGGCCGCTTTTGGATTCCCGCGCAGTGTAAGGCGCATTGGAACGTCTGGAGCGCGCACTATGAAGAAGCCGCCGCGCTCCGCAAGGAACACGGCGGCTGGCTGCTTCCATGGCGGCACCATTTCTTCATCGCCGACGAGGACTACATCCGCGACCTTGGTTGGGATCCGGCGGATCCGGATCATGACGTGCTTGGACGTGACATGGCGCGTCCCGGTGATCGTGACGCGTGGAACCGGTTGTTGGTGCAGATACTGCCGGGCGTGCTCGATGCGGCGGTGTGCGTGCGCTGAGTAAGACCCCGCGGCGGCCGGACGATTCTTCCGGCCGCCGCGAGCAGAAACTCAAGCGCGCTTGATGAAGCGCTCCATGATGTTTCGCGTGATCGCTTCCACGCGCGGGTCGGGGCCATGCGGGCGGCCGAAGTGGGAGTAGGGAAGCATGTGTCCGGGTGGGGCACTGAGTCCCTGTGCCCACCAGATGGTGGAGGCGTTGAAGATCCAGTTTCCTTTAGGTCCGGGGTACAGCGTGGCGGTCCAGTGCGCGGTCTCGCCGCCGGCGTTCTCGGTCTCGCCTTCCGCCACGACGCGCAGGCCATCAATCGGCGCGGGGTCGCCGTGGAACTCCCAGCCGACCAGGCCGGGAATGGCGTCGCCGCGTTTCATGCCGGTACCGTCAAAGATCCACGCGTCGGGGTCGGACACGATCCAGTCGCCGGATCCGTTGTAAGGCGTGATCGTACGCGCGCCGATCAGCATGGACTCAAGCGGTCCTTCCATGGGGAAGGGCCCCATCTTGTCTTTCTCCGCCTCGCTCAGGCCGCCGTAGCGCCCGGCGCGGGTGATGGTCCGGTTCGGCCGTCCATCGCTTGCGGCGCCGAACGGTGACACAAAGCACGACGTGTTTCCGGAGAAGAACGCGGCGTGCATACCCGCATCCACCGCCGCCTGTACATGCCCAAACTGTTCGAGACTCCAGTACTCGTCGTGCCCGACGGACAGAAAACCCTTTGCGCGCGCGAGGCACGCCGGGTCCGCGTGGACATCCGTGTTCGAGCAATAGGTGATGTCATAGCCTTCGCGCTCCAGCCAGTGGGCCAGCGGGAATTCCCAGAGTAGAAATTCGCCGGAACCTTGGGACAAAGGCGCATCGAGGATCTGGCAATACTTGCCGTAGGGCCGGTCATAGCTCACGCGGATGCCTGGCTTCAGCGCCCACTGGCTCTTGCCGTCGTCGTAGAGCGCGTACTGATCGGGCCAGCGGTTGTAGGCCTGCCAGGTGTTGTCGCTGCACTGGAAGAGCAGATCCGCCTTTCGGTCATCGCGCAAGATGAAGATGACATAGCTCTGGTAGCGATCTTCCAGCAGCGACAGTTTGCCGAGATACACGCCGCTGACCCAGTCCTCCGGGATGGTGAGTTCGGTGCAGGCGGACCACGCGCATTCGCGCACGCGCTCTTCGCCCACGGGGGGATCGGGTTGCACGACGCCGTCGAAGGGTCCCAGGGTCTTCATATGGCGCGCACCGGCGCCGCCGTAGTAGCCCATGCGATAGAGATCGATCTTGAAGGGTCCCGCGGGATTCGTGCTCACCATGAAGCACAACGTCTCGCCCGCGCGAATGCTGGCATGCGACACATAGCCTTCGATCCACGGACAGCGGTAGCGCGTGGCCGGGTCGACCTTGGTGTAGGTCAGTTGCCAGTCTCGCGTGCCGGGCCGCTTGTTCTCGTCGATAATCGCATTGCGTCGCCGGGCATCCACTTGGCCGCCGCTTAGGAATGCTGCGCCCAGGCCCGCGGCGGCCGCGCCCTTCAGCACGGCGCGGCGGCTGGGGCCATAGTCGTCCTGATTGCCTTCGCTCATTTTTCCTCCAGAATCGCGCGCAACACCGGCTCCAGCGCATCCGCCTGCCGCAGGAAGCCCACGTCCGTCGGGTGTACGCCATCGACCGTTGCGAGATCGTCGTGCCCCAGTAAGTCGTCGCAGGCTAGATAGTACAATCCGGTGACGCCCGCCGCGACCAGCGCGTCGTATTCTTCCTTCAACACTACGTTCTTCGCCACGTGCCTCGGTTCGCCGGCATTGAACCAGCTGCCCTGATAGACGATGTTCTCCACCAGCAGGATCGGCGTGTCTGGATGCGCTGCGCGAAGCGTGCGCACGAAGGGCGCTACGCGGGCGCGGATCTCCTCGGGGTTCATGTTTGGCAGGCCATCGAGTACGTAGACCGTCGGGTCGAGTTCCGCAATTAGTTCGGCGACCTCCGGCTCCATCTCGCCATTGCCGGAGAAACCGAGGTTGATGGAAGGCCGGTCGAGCCGTCGCCCCACGATCGCGGGATAGGCCATGCCCGGGCGCGAAGCGCAGCCGCCCTGCGTGATCGAAGTGCCGTAAAAAACAATCGGGCGCTTGGTCTCCGGAGTCCCCTTCGCCAGCGTCGCCTCCGGGCGCACGCCGATTTCGAGCTTCGCGGTGCCGTTGTAAAGCGGCAGGTAGAGCAGGTATTCCTGCATGCCGCCCGGCGTGCTGGATACAAGCCGTACGTTGTTATCGTTCTGCTGACTCGGGCGCGCACCCGCGACCCAACGCCACCGTGCACCGTCACGGGCATAGAGATCCAGCCCGCTCACGCCCGTCGCCGGCATGTGCGGCATCGCGAGACTTTCCTTGGTCAGCGACCAGCGTGCGGCGAGATAGGGCGAGTCGGATTGAAAGCGCACAGCCAGCCCGGCGCTGTGGCGCGACAGACTCCACACCGCGTCACGCACGACACCCTCCGCCTTCGCGGGATAGCGGTGATAGGGCCCAATATCCTTGTCCCAGCCCTGCCCCCTCAGTCCAATCTGCAGCGCGTCGTACCAGATGAAGTCCCCTTCGGGATCCGGCGACGCAAAATTCGGGTCAAGGACTTCTATATCTTCCGCATGCAGCCTGCACACCGCGCAAAGAATTGTTGCTAAAAGCAATCGTGAAATCGTCACGTCTCGTCTCCTCATAGAAACCAATATTCACATAGCCGCCCCACCGTCATCCCAAGCTCCACCGTCATTCCCGCGCAGGCGGGAATCCAGTGCACGCGTCCACGCGTGCCAATCAAATCACGCTGCGCCCTCAGGCGCAACCGCATTAAACTCCGGAGTCCGCACCTTTCGCCGCACTAAAATATGCGCCACAGTTTCACGATCACTGGATTCCCGTCCGCGCGGGAATGACAGGGCTGCAGCGCATTGCGAAAATGTTCAGCGTTCATTCTCCCTTCAAATAGCCCAGCAGGTCGCGCAATTCCTGGCGCGTCATGCCCTTCTCCAATTCCTCCGGCATCATCGAGAGTCCGGTGGCCTCCATCTTGTCGATGTCCGCGCGCGCAATCGTTTCTTCAATACCCAGGCCCTGACGCAGCGTGATCGACGCGTCGGACTCCGCGACGATGATACCGGAAAAACTTTCGAAGTCCCGGGTCTCCACGATATAGGTTTCATAACCCGGTAGCATCAGGCTGTTCGGAACGAGGATGTGCAGCAAAATCGATTCGAGCGGCTGGCTGCGAATACCGCTCAGGTCCGGCCCCACTTCGTAGCCATCGCCATTAAACAAATGACAGCGCGAGCAAATGTTCTGAAATATCTCACGACCATGCGCCGGATCCGGTGTCAATTTAAGCACCGGCTTATACTCTTCGAAGACGGCGGAACGATCCGTGCGCTTCAGATCCGCGAAGAGCGCCCGCGCGCGGTCGCGAATACCGGTATCGCTGTGGCCCTGGAGGCGCGTGCGGTTCACCGGATCCACCGACCATGCCGCGATCTCTCCCGCTTCGATTCGGCGCAGCAGCACGTCCAAACGCTCGGGACGCTTGAGCAATGCCTGCATCGCCACCGTTTTCACCGCAGGCGTATAGGCCGCCCAGGCTGCGGGCGCCGCGAGACGATCCGCCACGGCGTCGTCTGCCATGCCGCCGAGCGACTGCACCGCGGCGACCTGCAATTCCGGCGGGCTCAGGGGGGTAAGCAGCGTGGCCAGCGCGTCTCCCGTCGCCGCGAAGGGCGCATCGCCGAGCAGGGCAATCGCACGGAGCCGGATGTCCGTTGCCGCCTCCGGGTCTTGCGCGATTCCGCGTGCCGTTTCCAGCAAGGTGTCCACGCGCGTGGCGAGATCGGGGTTTGCCTCCCGTAGCGTCATGAGCCCGGAACCCGACGCCGCGCCATGCACGGCTGCAGCCTGCCAGAAAAAATGCGCCCCGCTCTTGCGTGTGAGCACCGACGCCAAGGCACCTTCAGGCACCGCGGATTTCGTGCTTGCGTAATAGCGGAAATAGGACGCGAGAAAATCCGCCAGCCCACGCTTTTCCGAAGGCATTGCGGCTTCGAAGTGCGGCCAGAAGGTGCTGGACGCCACCGCCGCGCCGAGGAGTGCCGAGCGCATCCAGGGGTCGTCGACGTCCTGTTGGGCCATGGCGGCGATGCCCGGTCCGTGCGACTCGTTTGCCCAGTCGCCCACCCAAAGCGCCGTCTGGAACCGTAGACGCGGGTCCGAATCGGAAGCACCCTCCAGACCACCAAGAAAGTCTCGATGCCTGCGACGAATTCGGACTCCGTGTTCCCGAACTCGCGGACTGCGATCGTGCATCGTGTCGTAGAGAATCTCACTCTGCATCAGACCCAAGCCATCCAACAGCCACAAGGCATGCAGCCGCGCGAACTCCGAATCGCTGTCTTCCATCACCGCGCGCAGATCCGGTTCGATGGACTTGTCCTGCGCTTCGAGCAACAGCCGGTGCGCCGTCTCGCGCACCCAACTCCTTGGGCTCGCGAGCTGTGCGATGCGTCCATCCCTATCCCCCGCCGCCACTTCGGGCTTCGGGTCGCCCGCGGTAATCCGATAGATCCGCCCGCGCTCGGTGCCCTGCATGAAGTCGGTCACGGCCGCGACTTCCGGGGGCAGATAAGTCGGATGTTCGATGGTCTCGCGGTACATGTCGCTGAGGTAGAGCGCGCCGTCGGGAGCATTCGCGAGGAAGACCGGGCGAAACCAGTTGTCCGGACTCGCGAGAAACTCGACGCCCTCACGGCCGCGGCGCGCGGTGAAAGTGACGCCGTCGGGCACCAACACATCACGGTGCACCAACGCCCCCGTCGGCTCGCAGACGAAGGCGTTGCCGCGATACGCCGCGGGCAGTGCGTCGCCACGATACACCACCAGCCCACACGCCGCGGTGAAGGTACCCGCGTGCGCGTAGGCCGTCGTGCGCGCATCGCTCAATGCGAAGATTTCGGCCGCCGCGCCGTGATCCGGGATATCCGCCACGGTGTCGG
>JAUIKJ010000431.1 GCA_030430835.1 Candidatus Hydrogenedentota bacterium | reverse complement strand
AGCCCGCGCACACGGCCCATCGTCCGTGTACGGATAAAGGCGGCATAGCGGCCGGTGTCGTACGCGCAAGCCTTCGGCGCGGGGGTGACGGTGTTCGTCGCAAGAACGGGGAAAAGAAACGGCATATCCATGGCCCGGGTCTCCCGTGGCCATCCGCCGCCCATCGGCGATGCGCCACACCTATACGGGAGATATGCGCTCTTTTCCTACGCGCTGATGCTGTCGAGGTAATTCAACTTGCCCGTGCTGTCGCCGACCGCGTCGGTCGGGCACCCGACATATTCCAGCGCGTTCAGGTAGAGGTTCGTCATCGGCGTCTTCTCGGCGAATTCGATGTGCCGCCCGGGCTTCACTTGGCCGCCCGCGCGCCCCGCCACGATCACCGGCAGATCCACATGGCTGTGCCGGTTGCCGTCGCTGATGCCGCTGCCATAGACGATCAGCGAATTGTCCAGCAGACTGCCCTCGCCGTCCTCGGTGTTCTTCATCTGTTCCAGGAAATAGGCGAACTGCTCCATGTGATAGCGGTTGATCTCGCGGATGTCCGCGATCTTCTTCTCGTCGCCCAGGTGGTGGCTCAGGCCATGGTGCCCGCCGCTCACGCCGACCTCGTTGTAGGCGCGGTTGCTGCCTTCACCGCCGATCAGCATCGTGGTCACCCGCGTCTGGTCCGTCTTGTACGCCAGGATCTGCAGGTCAAACATCAGCCGCGCGTACTCCGCGAAATTCTTCGGCGCGCTCGCGGGCAGTTCCAGGTCGCCTACTTCGTCGTGGGATCGTTCCTCGTTAAACTCGATCTGGCGTTCCACCTGCCGCACCGCGTGGAGGTATTCATCCATCTTGCGGCGGTCGGTCGCACCCAGCGTTCCCATCAGATCGCTCGCGTCCTCCATCACGTAGTCGAGAATGCTGCCGCGGTACGCACGTCGCTTCGCGCGCTCATCCGCATTCAGCGTTGCGTCCCGGCCGCCGAACATGCGTTCGAACAGCAGCCGGGGATTGCCCTCCGGTGGATTCGGCGTGTGGTCCGTGCGCCAGGAGATGCTGTTGGAATACGCGCAACTGTATCCCGAGTCACAGCTGCCCGCCAGCCGGCCCGGTTCCAGCGTCAACTCCAGCGAAGGGAAGCGCGTGTCGAAGCGCAGGTGCTCCGCAGCAAGCTGATCGACCGAGACCCCCGCGCGGATGTCCGTGCCCGCCGTCTTGTTCGGATGTACCCCGGTCAGGAAGGCCGCCGAGGCGCGGGCATGATCCCCGCCGCCATCGCCCATCGACGTCGCGTTGATGTGCGCCAGCCGCGACGCGACGATCAACTCGTCGCGTACCCCGGCCAGGGGCTCCAGAATGTAGGGGAGTTCATAGGACGCGCCCTTCGCGGCAGGCGTCCAGTGTTCCATGATTGCGCCATTGGGGATGTAGAAGAAGCCCAGCCGCACCGGCGCTTTGCGCGTGGCGGCCGAGGCCGCCGGCACCATCGCGTCCAGGAAGGGCAGTGCGAGCGTTGCACCCATCCCCCGAAGAAAGGTCCGCCGATTCAGGTGGCGTTTGGTCAGAATGCTCGTCATGACGCTTCCACTTCTCCTTGCCGTTTGGTGAAGGGCAGACTCGACACAATTTCGTAGACCAGCGTCGAGAAGCGGTAATCATCCCGCTCCAGCGCCGCCACGATCGCGTCGAGCGTGGGTTCATCGTACTCTTCGAGTCCACGACCCAGCGCATAGGTTAACATTTTCTCGGACAGAGCGCGAGCAAAGTCGTTCTTCTGTTCCATAATGATACTCTTGAGTCCCGCGGGCCCTGCGAAGCGCCGATGGACTCGAGCCCGGCGTCGCTCATGCGCGGCCGGGCGTGCGCACCGTCTTGCGGTGGCCTCTTGATGCTGGATACGGTTGCCATGGGTAACTGTGGGTTACGAGTCAGGCGGGCAGGGGCGCGTCGGGTGGCGCTGAAAACCTCGCGAGCCGA
>JAUIKJ010000061.1 GCA_030430835.1 Candidatus Hydrogenedentota bacterium | reverse complement strand
GTGCGAAAAAGATCGCCATGACGCCGACAAAACGTTTTAAAGGAACATTGTAGGCATCCACACCCGCACGGCCAATGTAGCCCCAGACCGCGGCGCCGAGGAGAATGCCCAAGACCGCGGGGAGATATATCGCGCGAACCTTGGCCCAGTCCTTGTTGTCCCGGTGGTGCCAAATCGCATTGAGATCACAGAGGATCAACAGCGGCAAGAGGGAGGCCGTAACCTTGTCCACCGGCATCACGAGCATCATCAGCGGTAGGGAAAGAATCCCCGCGCCGCCGGCGAAGCCGGATTTGCTGATTCCCTGGATCACAATCGCGGCGCCGACAAAGATCCAGAAGAGCAGCCACGGAATTCCGGGGACCACAAAGGGCGTGATGAGTGTTCCAAGCGCATCCGTCACGCGCTAATCCCGGTCCTTGATCAAGGTTGCGAGAATCCGCTGTTCACGGGCGAGGAGGAGATCTCCCGCTGCAGTGAGGGTAAGCCGCCAGATGGCGAAGGTGAGTGTGAATAGCACGAGCCCCGCAATCAGTCCCAAGGGCCACGCCGTCCACCACCCGTAACCCGAGGCGAGCCCGTCTGCGAGGAAACACAGCGATACCGGCACCATCAGTATACCCACAAACACGGCGGAGATGAGGCCCATGAGGAACATGGTGCCGCGATTTCCCGGCCGGCGCATCATGTCCGGGTCGATACGATAGGGCAGATAGAGGGAGCTAAAGTTGCCCAGTACACAGAACGCGAAATAGAGCTGCAGAATCAGCACGACTGCAAGTATGAAGTTGGCCGGTGTCGTTCCGAAGATACCGGCCGCCGCGAGGAGATAGACCAGGCCGACCGGCACCACGAATGGAAACAGTGCCAAGTTCTTTGCCAGCAGGAGCTTGTGACGCGAAGTCGGCAGGAGCACCATCCCGCGAAAGGCTTCGCGATCAATCCCAAACTGATTGAAGAAGACATGGGAGAAGTTCATGAAGGGCCAGATCAGTACCGCCACCGGAAGCCAACTCAGCCCAGCGCGATCCCCGCCCAGGCGTTCAAAAGATTGGCTTTGACTGAAGATGACCAGCATCACCCCGCCCAGGATGAGCGGCATGATCACCTGCATCCGGATGTTCGGATGCCGGACAAAACTCAGGAACGCAGTTGCCGTCAGCGCCGATGCTTCCGTGTCCAAACCCGGCAGCCGCCGTAGTGTTGCGACGGTGCGGGACCTGTCCGCGCCGTTGTTCTTAGGGCGCGCACTGCCGTCATTGTTGCCGTTCGCATAGAAGCGGCGCGTGGAGCGGTAGCCCATGCTGAGGCCGGCGAGGGTGAGCGCCCCCAATCCGGCGAGACAAACGGCGGCATCACGCAGATCGTTCTCGTGGACCAGCGCGTAGATCCCGTAGGGCAGCCATCCGAAGGGTATGTAGATGTTGAGAGCCACCATGATAGATGCCACCTCGGCATTGCTGAAGTCCTGATCTTCGAAGCGACCCTGGGAGAGATTCAGGAAGAGATTGGGCAGCTGCGCCAAGACCACGAAGAAAACCGGAAGCAGCGTAAGGATCATCCTGCGGCGGCGCTTGTTCTGCATCACAATGGCGAGCAGGCCGCGCACATAATAGGCCCACGCCCCCACCATGAGGAAGAACATGACGACCAGCGGCACACCCAGCAGCAATGGCGCACCCAGGCGCAAGCTCAGCGCCAGCACCAATGCGAGCAGTGGCGGCGCGAAGAGAATTGTCGTCGGGGTGACAAGTGACACGAGGAAATTCAGAAAATAGATCATCCGCAGTGATACCGGCAGATACATCATCTTCCGAAAGTCGAGGGTATCCGAACGCTGCAGTTCCACCACCAGACCAAAAGTCCACATGAAGAGAAAGACCCCGAGCACGCCGTCCAAGGCGATCAAAAGCACCACCGGATCGATTGCGCGCTGCATGCCGGTGATGCCATAGAACACCCCGGCGCTCAGCGCGAGCGAAAGGAGCAGTCCCAGCACGAGTACCAGGCTAAGTAGGGCCGTCGAGAGGAGTTGACTGGCCGAACTGGAGGTGCGCATCAGCCGCAGCTTCAGGATAAGGAGCGCGGCGGCCTGCCCCATCACAGGCCCGGATCTCCCAACCACGACAAACCGGCGCCCGCATCCGGTGGCCCGCCGACCGCCTGCACAAAGGCGTCCTCGAGGCGCCCCCCTGGCGCGATCTCAGCGAAGGAACCCTGGCGGATGACCCGGCCATCCGCGATAATCCCGACATGCGTGCAGAGTCGCTCGACGATCTCGAGGATGTGAGAGGTCAGGAAAATGGTGTTGCCCCGCGCGATGACCTGCTCCAGCACCCGGCGAATCGTGCGCGACGCGATGGCGTCGATCCCCTCAAAGGGCTCGTCGAGAAAGAGCAATTCCGGATCATGAATCAGGGCCGCCGCGAGGGAGAGCTTCTTCTTCATCCCGTGGGAGAACTCGATCGTGAGCGTCTTGCCCGTGTCGGCCATGCCAAGGAGGCTCAGCAACTCTTCGCTGCGTGCCTGCGTCACCGCCCGTGGCAGGCGATACATCTGCCCGATGAAACCCAGGTACTCCCGCGCCGTGAGGTTCTCGAAGAGACAGAGGTCCTCGGGCACCACACCGATACGGCGCTTGATCTCCAGCGGGCGCCGTTGCAGGTCATAGCCCAGAAGCCGCGCATCGCCGCGCGTCGGCGCGATGATGCCCGTGAGCATCTTGATGGTCGTCGATTTGCCCGCGCCATTGGGCCCGAGGAAGCCATAGAAACTGCCCTTCTCCACACGCAGATCGATCCCCGCCACGGCCGTGTGCTGGCCGAAGACGCGGGTGAGGCCATGGGTTTCGATGCAGTAGCTCATAGGGTTAGGGGTGGTATCACAGACGCGGCGTCAGGGGCGGCGCGGAGGACTAGCCTACACTTCACTCCGTCTCCGACTCCACATCAAGGCGCTTTGCCATGAGAATATCCGGCTTTCCCGGGCCGCTGGCGTCGGGAATCACACCGATCACGGTGTAGCCAAGGTGCTGGTAGAAGGTCAATGGATGCGGCCGCAGTGCCTCGATCCGATCGATGGCGCTCGGGATATCCGGATAAAGATCCAGGCCATGCAGGTTGGTGTCTCCCCGATCATCGTCCGTCCCGAGATAGAGCGTGCCGGCACCCGCTTCCCATGCCGCCTCTTCCAGGCGCGCCACCAGGGCCCGCCCGAAACCGCGCCCCCGTTCCGCGGGCCGCACCACCAGCGGATGCAATTCCCAGAGCGATGCGGAGATGCGTATCGCGCCCACGAAGCCTGCCACCGCGCCCTCCGCCAGCCCGAGGAAACCCCGCCGATCTGGCTCGTCGAATCGTGCGAGCTCGGTTTCCGCCTCGCCGAGCGTGGGCCAGCCGGTCGCCGGCCCAAGATCGAATCCATGCACCAGCAACGCGGCAACGGCACTGCGCTGATCTGGTGTCGCTTCGGCCCAGTCCAGAAACTCCATGCCGGCGTCCTCCTGTCCTCGGATTCATCTGGAGCATAGCATGTGTGGTGGTTTGAGGAAGATGATCCGTTGCGCATACCATGTGGGCAGGAACGGTTGCGGAGGTAGATCATGAACGTCGCGATAGTGGGGTGCAGCGGTATGGGCCGCTTGCACGCGGAAATGATTGCCCGTTGCGGATTGAATATCGTCGTCTGTGCGGATGCCAATGCCGAAGCGGCCGAAGCGCTCGCGGCCACCTGCGGCGCGGAAGTGTCGACCCAAGGCAAGCGTGCGCTCGCGCGCAAGGATGTGGACATCGTTCTCATCGCGACGCCAACGCCCTTCCACCTGGAATACATCCTGGCTGCGGCGAAGGCGAAGAAGGATATCTTCTGTGAGAAGCCCTTCTGCCGGACGGTGGACGAATGCAAGAAAGCCATTGCGGCCGCGAAGGCGGCGAAGGTCAAGCTTTTCGTCGGCCACGTGGTCCGCTACTTCCAGGAATTTGAAACCCTGCGCGCCCAGATCGCCGAGGGCAAGATCGGCGAGCCCGGCTTCGCGAAGATCTACCGCGGCGGCATCTTCCCGGGCGGCGGCAAGAGCTGGTTCGCCAACTACAAGATGAGCGGCGGCGTCACGCTGGATTGCATGATCCACGATCTCGACTGGATCCGCTACGTCTTCGGCGAACCCAAACGCATCTTCGGCCAGGCACTCATGCGCGGGGGCGACGATCCCATGGACTACGCGCAGGTCACCATGCGGATGAAGAACGGTTTAATTGCCACGGTCATCGGGACCTGGGCGCATCCCTCCGGTTTTCGCGTGAAGGCCGAAGTCTGCGGCAGCGGGGGCATGGTGCATTTCGACAGCGCCGACGCGCCCCTGCGCGCGCAGAAACGGGACAGCGCCTCGGGGCCGAACATGATCGTTCCGGGCAGTCCCGTGGCAGAGAGTCCATATGAACTGGAGTGGCGGGAATTCATTGCGTGGCTCGAAGGTGGTCCCGCCCCGCGCGTGAACGCACACGACGGATTGAAGGCCGTGCAGATGGCGGAAGCGGCGTTGACCTCGATTCAGACCGGCCACCCGGTACGGCTGTAGGGAGCGAGAATCGTTATGGTTAAGATTGGCATCATGAGCTTCGCCCACATGCACGCCTACAGCTATGCGGCGTGCTTGAAGCAACTGCCCAACACAACACTTGGCGCCGTCTGGGGCGAAAACCCGCGCCGCGCGAAAGCGGCGGCGAAACAGTTCGACACCCAGTACATCCGCGATATCAACGACTTTCTCGAGGCGGATATTGATGGCGTCATCATTTGTTCCGAAAACGTTAAGCACCGTGCGATGGTGGACGTGGCGGCGTCGGCGGGCAAGTGGGTGCTTTGCGAGAAGCCCCTGGCGCCCAAGCCGGCCGAAGCGCGCCGGATGATCCGCATCTGCAACCGGGCCAAGGTGGGCCTCGGCACCGCCTTTCCCTGCCGCTATTCGCCCGCGCTGATCGAGGCGCGCAAGCAGATTCAGGGCGGTGAGTTCGGCGATATACTCGCCGCGTCCTGCACGAACCATGGCCAATTTCCCGGCGGCTGGTTCGCGGATGAATCGCTCGCGGGGGGCGGCGCGACCATGGATCACACGGTCCACGTGGTGGACTTGCTGCGCTGGATGCTTGGCCGTGAGTTCACGTCGGTCTACTGCGAACTGGGCAACCAGCTCCACCCGGAGGAGATCTCGACCGATGATCTCGGCAGCCTGCACCTGGAGATGGAAGGCGGGATCCAGGTATCGCACCTTGCAAGTTGGAGCCGGCCCAAGAGCTTTCCGACCTGGGGCGATGTCACCATTGAGTTTATCGGTACCCAAGGGGTGTTGAACGTGGACGCCTTCAATCAGAAGGTGGACGTGTACAGCGATGCGGCGATGAAGACGGAGTGGGCCTACTGGGGATCCAACATCGACCTAGGGCTCGTGGCCGACTTCGCCAAGTCCATCGAAGAAGAACGCGAACCGAGCATCACCGGTGAAGACGGACTGCGCGCGGTCGAAGTTACGGCCGCGGCCTACAAGTCCGCGCGGACCGGCAAGCGCGTGGAGATCTAGCGCGGTTCTGACGCACCTGCGTCCATCGTGCTGGGATCGCACAGCATTGCCTGAAAACTCGCAATACCGTGGCGCCCGTCGTTCGAGACATTTGAGGGGGGCACGGCAACCCGGGTCTGCGCGGGGGCTGTGTGGGCGGGTGTAACGATTGATCCGCTTGCCGTACTTTGCACGTAATCTAGGCGGCGCGCAGGCGCGCGATGCTTTCCTCCGCGGCGATCCGCACGTTGCGGTTGCGGTCGTCCAGGAGCGGCTCGACGAGGGGCACGTCTTTCCGTCGCCCAAACTTTGCGGCGAGTTCGCAGCCCCACATGCGGTGACGCACCTCGCGGTCAATCGACCAGCTGTTGAAGAGGCGGCGCCAGGTCCACGGGCCGGCGTTCTTGCGCAGGGTCTTGGCCGCGGCGATGCGTACGGCGCGCCGTTGATCGTTTTTGTAGAGCGTGA
Organism: Candidatus Hydrogenedentota bacterium; assembly: GCA_030430835.1. Lineage (GTDB taxonomy): Bacteria > Hydrogenedentota > Hydrogenedentia > Hydrogenedentales > JAEUWI01 > JAUIKJ01. Next base: position 4,583 of record JAUIKJ010000061.1, on the reverse strand, counting down.
ACATCCGGTCGAAATCGCTCTCGTCCCAAAGCTGCGCGAGGGCATTCGCCGCCATGTCGCGCACGTCGGGATTGTCCGCCTTGAGCAACGGGAGAATACCGTCGTGCGCGCCCTCGAGGCGCATCCCGGCACACACGCGGCACGCGGTTTGCCGCACGAGATCATCCACGTCGAAGAGCGCGGCGACGATGTGATCCGCCGCCTCGGCCCCGCGCGGGTGCCGCTGGATCGCTTCCAGTGCAAAACGGCGCAACTCCCATTCGGGTGCGCGCAGGGATTGCACGATGGCGTCGAAAGCTTCCGGCTCCGGCTTGCCGGAGAGGGCGACACACGCCGCCCAGCGTTTCTCGGGGGGGTGTTCGCGCGCGTAGAGCAGGTGAAGCAGGACCGTGGTGGGCAGGTATTCGCTTATGGGAAATCCATTGTGCAACATGCCTACGAATCCGACCGGGTCCAAAGAACGCATCGGCGCGCCTGAATCTAGTATAACACGGAAGCTTTAACTTGGAGGGGTAAATCATGGTGTTGAACCGGGTCGCCGTGGTGGGCGCGGGCTTCATGGGCGCGGGCATTGCGCAGGTCGCTGCGCAGGCGGGGCAGCAGGTCGCGCTGATCGACTTGAAAGAAGCTGCACTGGAACAGGCCCGCCGCGACATTGCGTTCTCCCTTGAGCGGCTGCACGCCAAGGGCATCGTGAGCGAATCACCGGACACCGTCATGGCGCGCATTGCGTGTGGCACCACGCTGGAAGCGCTGCGCACGGCCGACCTCTATGTTGAGGTGGTGTTCGAACGAATCGAGCACAAGCGCCCGGTGCTTGAAGAAGCGGATGCGCTGTTGCCCGATCACGCCATCGTCGCGTCGAATACCTCGGCCATTCCCATCAAGCTTCTGGGCGAATGCGTGAAGAATCCGGCGCGGGTCGTGGGCACGCACTTCTTCAGCCCGGTGCCGGTGAATCCCCTGCTCGAGGTGATTGCCGGACCCGAGACGGCAGACGCGACCGTCGATGCCGTGGTGGCCTGGGGCGAGCAAATCGGGAAACAGGTCCTTCGCGTGAAGAAAGATATCCCTGGCTTTGTCATGAACCGCCTCGTGGGCGCGATGTCACTGGAAGCCATTCGCCTGCTCGAGGCCGGCGCGGCCTCGGTGGAAGACATCGACGGTGGCCTGCGTACGGGCTACGGTTTCACGCTGGGTCCCTTAGAGATTGCCGATCTTGCCGGGCTCGATGTGTGCCTGCATGCCTTCACCAACATCTACGAAATGGATCCGGGCGAACTGCGCGAACCGCCCGAACTGCTGAAGCGCCTCGTGGCCGAGGGGAAACACGGCCGAAAAACCGGTGAAGGTTTCTACCGCTACGACGATCGTGGCCGCAACCTCGGTCCCGCGCTGTAGCCCGCTTGGCCGCGGCCCTGCTACCATCGCAGCCATGCGCCAACGAATTGCCGATAGTCTCGCGAACTCGCCCTTGGGCCGCGCACTGGCGCGCCGCCAGATGCAGCGCTTCGGCACCTCGGCATGGTCGGCCCACATTGTCGATGAATTCATCCACGGCGACGGTGGCGCGGCCTATGGCCTTGGCCCGCGCGAGAAGACGAATCTCGTGGAGACTTTCCGGCGGATCACCGGCGCGGTCGAATCCGGAACGGCACCCATCGTGCACACGGTACTCGCGCGGGCGATCCTCGCGATCCCGCCGGACACGCCGGGCGACCTCGTGGAGTGCGGCGTGTGGCATGGCGCGAGCGCGTGCAGCCTGTCGCACCTCGCCCGCCTGACAGGTCGCCGCCTCAAGGTCTGCGACTCATTTCAGGGACTGCCCGACGACGGCGAGCGCCTGCACACCGGGCTGCACACGGGGGTCTACGGCCACTATACGCAGGGCATGTTCAAGGGCACGCTGGACGAGGTGCGCACGAACATCACGGCGCACGGCTGCATCGAAGTCTGCGACTTCGTGGAAGGCTGGTTCGGGGATTCGCTGGGCACGCTGCACGATCCCGTGGCCTTCGCGTTTCTGGACGTCGACCTCGAATCCAGCACCCGCGATTGTCTTCGCGCCCTGTGGCCCCGGCTCAACGACGGCGGCTATGTCTACGCCGACGACGCCGGGGACCTCGACGTGGTCAAGGTCTATTTCGATGAACCCTGGTGGCAGGCCGAACTCGGCTGCGCCGCGCCCGGCTTCGTCGGATCCGGCTGCGGCTTGCCCCTCAGCCCGAGCTACTCGGCCATCGGCTATGCCCGCAAGGTGGAGCACTTCAAGCCCGAAGACTGGAAACGCGTGCCCTTCCTGCATTACCCGGAGGCGCCTTGAGCATGCCCGCCACCCGCCTGATACTTGGCCCGCAGGCGTCACATCGCGCGCGGCGGATTGACCAGCTCGCGGCGGAACACTGGGGCCGCTTTCGCCTGATTGTGCCCAGCCGTGCCGCGGCGCGTACGCGCGCGGAATCGCTGGTGCGCCACAGCGGCCAGCGGGGACTGTGGGGCGCGCCCGTTGTGGACTTCCACGGCTTCGCCGAGACGCTCCTGCTGGGCGAAGGTGAAGCCGTCCGCCGCCTGAGTAGCTTCGCGCGCCGGCTCCTGCTTGAGCGGTGTCTCCAGGGCCTGCGTGATCAGGCCACCGCGGCGGCCTTTCCCGGCGGGATCGATTCGCCCGGGGTGACGGCGCACCTGCTGCGTGCCATCTCCGATCTCAAGCAGGCCGCCATTGAACCCGACGACTTCCGTACGCGCGCAGGCGGCAGCAAGGCCTCACCGCGCGACGTGCTGGTGGCCGAAGTCTACGCCGCCTACCAGACCGCGCTACTTGGCACGGGTGCCTACGACGTGCCGGGACTCTACTGGCGCGCCGATGTCTTGGCGCGCGCGGGCCGCCCCGCAGCGATCGCCGGGGTGGATGCGCTGCTTTTCGATGGCTTCGACGATTTTACGCCCTCCGAGTTTCGCCTTATCGAAGCGCTCGCGCCGCATGTCGATCTGATCGCCTTCGGTCTCAACCACGATGATCAGCCCGGGCGCGGCGACCTTTTCGCCCTGCCCGCGCGCACCGCGCGACGAATCCGCGAGGCCTTCGATCCCGTCGTGGTGAACTGCGAAGCCCCGGCACCCGAAGGCTGCCGCAGCTACGCCGCTGCGCACCTCGCATGGCGCGACACGCCCGGCGGCTGTGCCGATCTGCCCGCCGACCTGCGGCTGGTGCCGTGTATCGACGATACCCACGAGATCGAGCGTGCGGGCCGGGCCATCAAGTCCCTGATTGTGGAACATCAGGTGGCGCCCGCGAGCATCGCCCTCACTTACCGCACCGACAACGGCACTGCGGCCACTGCGCGGCGCGTGCTCAGGGAATATGGCATCCCCGTGCGCACGGCCGCGCCGCCCCTCATCGAGAGTGGCCTCGCCCGCACGTGGCTGGCCTTCTTTGAGGCCACCCGTAGCTGGGAACGCGAGGCCGTGGTGGAGTTGCTCGCGTCGCCCTGGCTGCAACTGGACGGGGTCAGCGCCGAAACCCGCGCCGCGGCGAGCCACCTCGCCCGGCGCGCACAGATTATTGGCGGCCTTCACGACTGGCGGCGGGGCCTGGCCACCCTCGCCGAGCGCATCGAACGCGGTACGGGGGAAGACATTCAGGCCCTGACCGATCGCCTTCCCGATGCGGCCCGATGCGTCGGGGAACTGCAGGGTGCCCTCGAGCAACTGGCTGCTGCCCAGTTCCCCGTGCGGCTGTCCCATGCGGACTACGCCGCTCGGATCGAGACGGGCCTCCAGGAATACTTCGAGCCCGAGTGCGCCCATGACCCGGACGCCGCGCCCGCGCGCGACGCGTTCTATGGGGTTCTGGCCGTTCTCGCCACGGCCGGGGAAGATGTGGTGGAGCTTGAGCGCTTCGTGCGGCAGCTGGAGCAGGGCCTACGCGACACGACCTACGCCGCGGCCAACCCGGCCGACGGCGTTGCCGTGCTGGATGCCCAGGCCCTGCGCAACCTTCAGTACGCGTATCTCTTTTTCGTTGGCGCGAACGAGAATGTGGTGCCCGCGCCGCCCCGCGCAAGTGCGCTGTGGCCGGAGCGCGATCGCACGCGCCTGCGCGACGCCGGCATTCCGCTGGAGAGCGCACTGGAACACAATGAACGCGAGTTGCTGCTCTTCCACCACGTATTGACTGCTGCGCGCAGCGGCATCGAGATCTCCTGGCACCTCCAGAAAGACGGTGGCCGCGAAGCCGCGCCGAGTCCGTACGTGGCGGAGCTGCAGGATCTGTTTCATGGGCGGGACGACGTGCTGTGTCCGGCGCCCGTGGCCGACGGATTCCTTCCGGAACCCGAAGATGTCGCCTCCCCACGGGATCTCCGCGTGGCGGCACGCCATGCCGCGCCCGCCCTTCAGAACGCTTTCAGCGAGCACTTCGCACCGATCGCCGCGGGCCTCCACGCGGAGGCACGGCGTCACGATGCCCAGCCCGCCGGGATCTACGATGGGGTTCTGCGAGACGCATCGATTCGCGCAGCGCTCCAAGAAGACTACGGTCCCGAGCATGGTTTCAGCGTGGCCCAGTTGGAGAGCTACGTGGC
>JAUIKJ010000430.1 GCA_030430835.1 Candidatus Hydrogenedentota bacterium | reverse complement strand
GAAGCCGCGCCATGCCGATCTGCTCGCCGCCGATCTCGACGATGACACCGCGATCACCTACATCGACCGCATCCTCATGTATTACATCCACACCGCCGACCCACTCACCCGTACCTCGGTCTGGCTGGAGAAGCTGGAGGGCGGGTTGGAGCAACTGCGTTCCGTGGTGATCGATGACGCGCTGGGTCTCTGCGAATCCCTGGAGGCGGACATGGCGCGCCTTGTCGACAGCTATGCCTGCGAATGGAAAAGGGTGGTTGACGACCCCGAGAAGCGCGCCCAGTTCCGCCACTTCGCCAACAGTGATCAGCCGGATCCCAACGCGACCTTCGTCGCGGAACGCGGCCAGCGCCGGCCGGAAGACTGGCCGGGTGCCCTGCCGGCGGAAGCGCAGCGCACCGCGCTGCCCAAGGACGCGGCCTGGTGGAAGGCCGGACGGGCCGGTAGCTTCCCCGTGAACGCCGGGATGGCGGTGGAATACGGCAAGGTGCAACTCGCCGTCTTCAATCTGGCCCAGCGGGGCCAGTGGTATGCCACCCAGAACATGTGCCCGCACCAGCAGGACATGGTCCTCGCCCGGGGGCTCGTTGGGGAAAAAGCAGGGGAGGCGAAGGTGGCCTGCCCGCTGCATAAGAAACAGTTCTCCCTGGAGAGTGGCGCGTGCCTTTCGGGCGATCCCTTTGCGATTCAGACCTTCGAGGTGAAGGTCGAGGACGGCTTCGTCTACCTGCTGCTGCCGCCACCTGAAGCGCTCGAGGCCGCGATCCCGCAGACCAGTCACACCTGTGCAGGCAGTTGCCGTTAGCTTCGGGTGGCGTCGAAGGTTGTGCTGGCGCGCGCCTAGTGATGCATCTGGTTGCGGATACGGTTGAACTCGCCCGCGAGAAGCTCGAAGCAATCACACAGATCCGGATCGAAATGGCTGCCCCTGCCTTCGACGATGATGGCGACCGCCTTCTCATGCGGGAACGCGGCCTTGTAGCAGCGCTCGCTTGTCAGGGCGTCGTAGACGTCTGCGACGGCCATAATGCGGGCGGCGACCGGAATGGCATTCCCGGCGATCCCGTCGGGATAGCCCTCGCCGTTCCATTTCTCATGATGCGAGCGCGCGATCTCAAGGCCCATGTTAATGAAGCCGTTGTTTGGATAGCGACGCGCTACCGCCTCGAGGGTCTCCGCGCCACGCAGCGCATGGGTCTTCATGATCTCAAACTCTTCCGGGTCCAGCTTCCCGGGCTTGCACAACACCGCATCCGGAATCGCGACTTTGCCCACGTCGTGCAACGGACTCGCCTCGAAGATTGTGTCGATAAACTCGGCATCGATCGCTTCGGGGTACAGGCCATTGTCGAAACAATGCTGGGCCAGGGTCTGACAATAACGTTGCACCCGTTCCAGGTGGTGACCGGTGTCATCGTCGCGCGACTCAGCCAGTTTGGAAAGCGCCAGAATGGTCGCGGCATGGCTGTTTGCGATCTCGGTTACCTGCGCGTCCACCAGGTGCTCCAGATTGTCGCGGTACTGCTTGAGCACGAGGTGGTTGTGTATCCTTGCCTTCACGATATCCGGGCGAAAGGGCTTCGTGATGTAGTCCACCGCACCCAGTTCCAGGCCGTGGGCCTCGTCTTCTTCCTCGGTGAGCCGGGTCACGAAAATCACGGGGATCCGGCTCGTTCGCACGTCGCCCTTCAGGCGGCGGCACACCTCGTATCCGTCCATTCCGGGCATCATGATATCGAGCAGAATCAGGTCCGGCACGGGATCACTGGTGGCCAGTTGCAGCGCTTTCTCACCGCTTGTCGCCGCGATAATCGCATACTCGGCCTTGAGCGTCTCCATCAGCATGTGGATATTGCCGGGGGTGTCGTCCACTATCAGTACGCGCGCGCGATCCCCTTCGCTCATAAATGTCTTTCCTCTTCCGTCACGGTGGTCAAGACGGAACGCAGCGCCGATTCCGCGGCGTCCGTATCGAACTGCTGC
>JAUIKJ010000429.1 GCA_030430835.1 Candidatus Hydrogenedentota bacterium | reverse complement strand
CTGCGAGAGTTTTTTTCGCCCCGAAGAATGGACCTGGATCTTCGAACAGGCCGGCTACGGGGGCGATTACGAGTTTGTCTTTTTTGAGTGAGGTGGGGTCATGCGCTACTCGAAGCTGAAAGTCTTCCGCTATCCGGAAAAGATGGCTTCGTTGCCGCAGGACAACGACGTCATCCTCCCCCCGGTGCACGTGCGCATCAAGCCGACCAATGTCTGCGGCCACCACTGCTGGTATTGCGCCTACCGCGGCGAGCCGGATCTCCAGTTGGGCAAGGACATCAACCTTCGCGATTTCATTCCGCGCGACCGCATGCAGGAGATCACCGAAGACCTCATCGAGATGGGCGTGAAGGCGGTGACCTTCAGCGGCGGCGGCGACCCCTTCTATTATCCCTATCTCCAGGAAACCGTTGAACGCCTTGCGGACTCCCCCACGCGCTTCGCGACGCTAACCAATGGTGCTCGCCTCGAGGGCGAACTTGCCAAGATTTTCTCTGCGCACGGCAGTTGGGTCCGCATCTCCATCGACGGCTGGGACGCGAAGAGCTACGCGAAGTACCGCAGCGTCAAGGAAACCGAGTTCGACAAGGTGGTGGGCAACCTCCGCGCCTTTAGTGAACTCGGCGGCCCGTGCCGCCTCGGCCTGAGTATCATCATCGACGAGCACAACGCGCCGCATGTGTATGAATTGGCCGAACTGGGCAAGAGCGTGGGCGCGGCGAGCATCAAGTTCTCGCCGGTGATCGTGGGCGACAGCGGCGTAGAGAGCAACGCCTACCACGAACCCTTCGCCGACGAGGTGACCGCACAGATCGAGCGGGCCCGGGAAATGCTGGAGTCGCCCGACTTCGAGATTTACAACGCCTATCACAAGCAGCGCAACAGCTTCGAGAAAGAGTACACTTGGTGTCCCTTCCTACAGATTCTCTGCGTGATCGGCGCGGACCTCGGCGTGTACTCCTGTCAGGACAAGGCCTACAACCTCGACTCCGGCCTGCTCGGAAGCCTGAAGGACATGCGCTTCAAGGACTTCTGGATGCAGGACAAGAGCAAGTTCTTCAAGATCAATCCGGCCTGTCATTGCAATCACCACTGCGTGGCCGACGACAAGAATAAGCTGGTCCTCGAATACGTGGCCTCGGGCGTGGAGCATGAAGAGTTCGTCTGAGCCGCCGCGCGCGGTGCTCTTTGGTTCACGCGGCTTTGTCGGGAGTGCGCTCACAGCGATCCTCAAGGCCCGGGCGCTTCCCCTCTCGCGCGACGACGCCGACTTCACGGACCCCGCCGCCATGCGCGCGCTCGGCACGCGGCTCCCGGATCACTGCACCTGGATCGTGGTGGCCGGCCGCAATCCGGATGCCCCCGGCGATCCCGCCCTCTGCCTTGAGTACAATACCGCGATCGCACGCAACGTAGCGGACCTTATTACGCAGCACCAGCCACGGGCGCTCATTTATCTCAGCAGTGTTGATGTTTACGGCCGCAAGGGACTTCGGTTACCCCTCGATGAGTCCAGCCCGCTGCAACCCGATTCACCCTATGCGCAATCCAAGGCCGATGGGGAGGACATCCTGCAATCGGCCTGCGAAAATGCGTGCATTCCACGGGCCACGCTACGACTTCCGGGGGTCTATGGACCCGGTGATACGCACCGCGGCCCGGTTCGCAGTTTCATCGACGCAGCAATCATGGGGCGCCCCGTCGAAATCCACGGCGATGGCACGATACGACGCGACCCACTCTTCGTCGACGATCTCGCTACAATCATCGCGGCGTTGGCGATCCGCCCGCGTGACGGTATCTTCAACCTGGTGTCGGGACGCGCCGCATCGTTTCAGCGCATGGTGGCGCTATTGTCAGAGATCAGCGGTGCCCCCCTGCCGATATCGTATCACCCCGGCACGCCATCCGACCTGAGTTTTCGGCCGAGCGCCCTGCTCCCCTTGCTGCCTGACTTTCGCTTTACGCCACTTGCGTCAGGGCTCC
>JAUIKJ010000060.1 GCA_030430835.1 Candidatus Hydrogenedentota bacterium | reverse complement strand
ACCCCGACGCCGCCCGCGCCCAAGGGCCGCTATGGTGCCCAGTGGTGGCTGAACGCGGGCGAGGCCGGCCATCCAGCGAACCGTCCGAACCCCGATCTCCCAGCGGACTGGTACTTCGCATCCGGCTTTGAGGGGCAGATGGTCAGCATCATACCCTCGCGCGATCTTGTGGTGGTCCGCCTCGGCTACGCCCCCGACCAGCGCTCCTGGTCGATGGCCACCCTTCTGAACTCCATACTCGACTGCCTGCCGGACGGCGGCGGTGTGACGGCCGAGCAAGGCGGTTGAGAATAGCGACCCCACGTGCTCTAATGGCGCCAACACACTGGAGACGCCCCAATGAAATTGACCCACTTTCTCGCCGGCATCCTGACCGGACTGATCATCGCAGCACTCCTGGGCTACCCCGGACCGGACTCCGTCGCGGCGGCCATCGATGCGAGCGAACGGGTCTTTGAATTGCGCACCTACCATACGAACCCGGGCAAGCTGGAGGACCTCCACACCCGTTTCCGGGACCACACGAACGCGCTCTTTGTGAAGCATGACATGTCGCTGATCGGCTACTGGACGCCGACCGAGGGCGACGCCGCCAACGACACCCTGATTTATCTGCTCGCACACGACAGCCGCGAGTCGGCGCGGGCCTCCTGGGAAGCGTTTTTCAACGACCCCGAGTGGAAGGCCGCCCATGCCGAGTCAAACGAACACGGCAAGATCGTGAAAGGACTGGAATCGGTGTTCATGACCTCGACCGACTACTCACCGATTCGCTAACGATGCGTACTTGACACCTATTGGAGAGCCTCGTTCGTTTCGTCACAGTCACCGCGTTGCCACGCCATCCAAATAAACTCTGTGTGCGGATCCGCCGCCATCATCCAAAGCAGGTACTTGACCGTGTCTACGCTGGCATAGCCCATGGCGTTCTGCAACTCCGAGCAAACGCATTCGGCTTGCATTCGGTCACGCTCATGTTTGCTGTTCAGATCGTCGTAGATGCACTTCACCTCGTACACACTTCGAACGCCACACCGTCGAAATTTTTCCATTTCAGTTGGAACATACACCCACATTAGCGCCTCGGAGACCACTTCGAAGATGAAGTTGATCTCGTAGCCCGTCCGTATACAAAGCTCGAGCGGGTTGACCCAGGCCAGTTGCGTTACATTCAGGTACCCAAGATCATTGAAGCGTTCTTCATGCTGTTGACCCACGCTCTGTAGCAGAAGGAGACGGGAATGCACCTCCACCGGCGTCCGATCAATATTCAGAAACCGCTCAGCAAGCTGCTTCGAGTAGGTGCGAAGAATTCGCGTTGGGAAGGCACCAATCAGGAAAGCACCAGGCACGCTCATTGCATCGGTGAACACGTATCCCAACGCCAACCCAATAGGCACCGCGATGAACAGGCGATGCGCAGTCGCGTAGACATCCTGCGCCGTAAAGTCCCACCGCCGAAGGTGCTCTAAGTGGTCGTATAGGACCCAACAATAGGCCCCACAAAACGCAGCCACGGCTTGTGCATACACAAACGAGGCCTCCGACACCTGCCCTGTTCGGCCAAGATCGTCCACCCAATCCCCGACGATCTTCGAACACGCGAACACACCTGCCGATGCCGTGAGGAGAAGCAACAATACCGGGAAGATGTAGTTTTCTTTCCCATCCAACTTGTGGTACTCCGTCAGAAACTTCCTCTTTGGCGTCATCTGGCCGCTGAAATGGGTAGAAACGTTTACATATTGAAAGGTCTCATAGTAATACCGTAGCGCCTTGTCACTGAACATCTCGGTGAGGCGCTTCTTTCGAATCCGCCATTCGGTCACCAGAAAAAGAACCGTCGGAAGCACCAACATGAGCAGCGCCAACAAGGCAATGAGGAGAACTGTCCACTGCAACTCATCCAGCTTCATCAAGTATGAAAACCATTCCCTCATACAGATCTCCCTGGCTCTTTCCACCGACCCCATATACCCCTTGCCTAACTAACGCTATAGTTCATATAACATAATCTACGCAACGTTTCCATTGTGACTGCGCCAATACCCACCGATCATGTGGGCAATATTTTGAATCGCTATCCCTTCGAGGAGCGAAGTATCGTGGAAGAATCTCGATTGCCCAGATTGCAAAGCAACCGCTATATTACGAAGCATCGTTCTTTCGAAGGAGAATACACCATGGCTGTGACCGAAGAATCGTTGCCGGCGTTGGACAGCGCGTATCCCTTGTTGGATGCGCAGTGCGCTAGCTATCGCAATCAGGGGCACATTTGCCTGCGGCGCGTCTGCTCACCGGCAGAGATTGCTGCGTATGGTGGACTAATCAGCGACGCGGTCGACGCGCGGGTTGCGAATATTGCGCCGATGGCCGAGCGCGATACCTACGGCAAGGCCTTTCTGCAAATCATGAACCTGTGGCGCGAGGATGCGTCTATCGCGCGCTTTGTACTCGCGCGCCGCTTCGCCAAGATCGCGGCGGAACTGATGGGGGTGGGAGGCGTCCGGCTATACCACGATCAGGCACTGTACAAGGAGGCCGGTGGCGGCTTCACGCCGTGGCACCAGGACCAGCACTACTGGCCGCTGGCGACGGACCATACGATCACGATGTGGATGCCGCTGGTGAACGTATCCGAAGCCATGGGCACGATGAACTTTGCGTCGGGATCCCACAAACTTGGCTATCTCGGGGACATGCCGATCTCGGATGCATCGGAGAGCGCGTGGGATGCGTTGGTTGCGGAACGCGGCTTTGAGAAGGTGAACCATGGGTCGATGCGCGCGGGGGATGCCACCTTCCATTCCGGGTGGACGCTGCACGGCGCGCCGGGCAACCAGAGCCAGCAGCGCCGGGACGTGATGACCATCATCTACTTCGCGGATGGCACCAAGGTTGCCCCGGCGGACAACGCCAATCGCAAGGCGGATCTGGATGCCTGGATTCCGGGTGGAGTGCCGGGAGAACTCGCGGCGAGCGAGCTGAATCCGCTGCTGTACCCGTAGAGAGATTTCCGAACATGATGTTCGGACGACAGAATGCTCAGCGCACGACCTGCGCGATGAACTCGTGCAGGCCACCGGCAAGCACGATGGGCAGCAGGCGGTATACCGGCGTCAGCTTGCGCGCAAGGCGGTGGAGAATCTGGCGGGTGATCATCTTGCGGCCCGCCTGCAGAGCCCCGCTGGTGGCCTTGAACACTTCCAAGCGGCGCCGGCCCAATGCATTCAATGCCGCACGTGCCGCATCGCCCGGTTCATTCCAGAGAATCCCCTGCGGCAGATCGTTCACTTCCGCGTTCTGATGGAATTCGCTTCGGATATACCCCGGGCAGTAGGTGAGCACGTCTACCCCGGTTCCTTCCAAATCTTCGGCCATGGCCTGGCCGAAGCTCAACTCGAAGGCCTTGGTCGCGCCATAGGTCGCGAAGCGCTTGACCGGTGCGAAGGCCGCCGTACTCGCCACGTGGATAATACCGCCGTTCCCGCGGGCGATCATGCCGGGCAGGAAGCAGGCCGACATGGCCACATAGGCACGGCAGTTCAAATCGATAATGCGCAGTTCGACCGCGAGGTTACTGTCCTGGAAACGGCCATGGCTGCCGATGCCCGCGTTGTTGACCAGCAGGCCGACCTCGACCCCAAGGGCATCCACCGCCGCCTTCACCCGCTCCGCGGCATCGATCTCGCAAAGATCCTGGACGATCACATGCGCGTTCACGCCGTGTGCAGCACGAATTTCGTTCGCGAGTGCCTCAAGACGATCGCCCCGCCGGGCGACGAGCACCACATCCACGCCACAGGCCGCAATTTCACGGGCAAACCCCGCGCCAAGCCCGGAAGACGCCCCGGTAATGAGGGCGGCACCGCTATATTTTTGCGACCAATCCATTTCCATACCTTGTATACCCCGCAGAGTGACCGGAATAGTTGTGCCACAATTTCCCCCAAAAAGCAAAATTTGCGCGAGACAACCCCCATATCGAGTGCTCTGGGGTGCTCCCGCCCCCAAGATTCGCTATAGTAGGACGCTGGTCTTCGACACTGGAAGGAGCGCACAATGACATCCCGTTGGATTGCAGGCTTGGCCTTGGTGTTCGGTATTGGAACCATAACGACCGCCGCACATGCCGGAACCGCCGTGTTCCAGTCGGGCGAAGGGGGCTACGACACCTACCGGATTCCCGCCATCGTGCGGACCAATGCCGACACATTGCTGGCCTTCTGCGAAGGCCGCAAGGCGAGCCGCAGTGACACGGGCAACATCGACCTGTTGCTCAAGCGCTCCGAGGACGGTGGCAACACCTGGAGCGACGCGCAGGTGATCTGGGATGACGCGGGCAACACCTGCGGCAACCCTGCGCCGGTGGTCGACCGGAGCACCGGTACCGTCTGGCTGCTGATGACCTGGAACCGGGGGGATGACCACGAGCGGGACATCATCGCGCAGAAGAGCAAGGACACGCGGCGGGTGTATGTCAGTTCCTCCAGCGACGACGGACGCACCTGGGCCGACGCCAAGGAAATCACGGCATCCACGAAACTCCCGGACTGGACCTGGTACGCGACGGGTCCGGGCAACGGCATACAACTGGAATATGGCGAACACGCGGGGCGCCTGCTGATCCCCTGCGACCACATCGAGGCGGAGACGAAGCACTATTACTCGCACGTAATATACTCCGATGATCATGGCGCGACGTGGCAGCTTGGCGGCCGCACGCCAACGCATCAGGTGAATGAGTGCGTGGCTGCGGAGTTGCGGGATGGCCGTGTGGTCCTGAACATGCGCAATTATGATCGCAGCAGGAAGCACCGGCAGGTGGCCTACAGCGCGGATGGTGGCGCCACCTGGGACGGTCAGCGCTTCGACGAGACACTGATTGAGCCCATCTGCCAGGCAGGCATGATACGTTTGCCGGGCGAGCGCGACGTGATCCTCTTCTCCAACCCCGCGAGCCAGGACAAGCGCGAGCGCATGACGGTGCGGCGGAGTGAAGACGGTGGTGAGACTTGGGACGCATCGCGGGTCTTGCATGAAGGCCCTGCGGCCTACTCGTGTCTGGTCGCGCTGGAGGATGGCGAGGCGGGGTGCCTCTATGAAGCGGGTGAGGAGAATCCCTATGAGTCGATTCGCTTTGTGCGCTTCACGCTGTAGCTTGCAGGTAACTATGCTAGACTCTACGTGACTGCGCACAACGTCTGGCCTTCTTCGTCCTCCCCGGCGATGGTATCCCCCTTCGAAGGGGGACCAAGGGGGATGTAGGACCTGACGCCAATGCTTGGGTTCAGTTGATTGCCGGCGCGTCACATCCCCCGCCCTGCGGGCACCCTCTTCGAAGGGGGACACGGAACCCGTGACCGCATCACTTCATGGATTGAGACCGCTTTGTCATCGAATCCCCCTCTACCGTATACGCTCGCGACACCGGCGCAACGCATGCTGGTCACACACACCCGATGAAACCCCGGCACGTACTTTGGCTCTGCTATGGCGGCATGATGTGTATCGCGTTTGGCCCGGGGCTGATGCCGGTATTCCTCACCTCCTTCTCCGACGCCTTCGGCGGACTCACCGAAGAACAGCTCGGGCGCTTTGCGGCGGCCTTCTTTGGCGGGGCACTGATCGGAATCCTGACGAGCGGGCCGCTGGCGGATCGATTCGGAGCGCGGCGCTTCGCGGTGATTGGCTTGTTGCTCACCGTGCTCGGCCTCGGACTCATCGCCGCCGCGCCGAACTACACGGCGTTGCTGGCGGCCTGCGCCACGATCGGCGTCGGCGCGGGTGTGCTCGATATGCTGATGAGCCCGATTGTCTCCGCGCTGAGCATCGGCCGGCGATCCTCCGCGATGAACCAGCTCCATGCCTTCTATTGCATCGGGCTGGTGGGCACAGTCGTCATTTCCTCGGCCGGCCTTTGGGCGGGCGTGAGTTGGCGCGTCGTGGCGTGTGGATTGATACTCCTCCCCCTGCTGCTCACCGCGGCCTTTCTGCGCGCCCCCCTTCCCCCACTGGTACACCCCGACTCCCCGCGCCACGGCCTGCGCAAGATGCTGCGTATGCCCCGCTTCTACGTCGCCCTCGGCATGATCGCGCTCGTCGGCGCGACCGAGGAAGGCATGGCGCAATGGCTCCCGGCCTTCACCGAACGCACGCTCGGCTTTCCCCGCGCTGCGGGCGGCCTCGGCCTGGCGGTCTTTGCGCTCGCTGCGGCCGTGGGCCGAACCCTTGCGCCACGCATCCTCGCGCGCGTCGAGCCGCACGGCCTCGTCTGCGTCGCGGCGGCCGCCTGCGGCGTGCTCTACCTCGTGGCCGCGTGGGCACCCGTGGCGCCGGTGGCGCTGGCCGCCTGTATGCTCGTCGGCCTGACGGTCAGCGTGCTCTGGCCCACGAACCTCGGCATCACCGCCGACCAAATCCCCCAGGGCGGTGCCACCCTCTTCGCCGTCCTTTCCGCCGCCGGCAACCTCGGCTGCCTCATCATGCCCTGGGCCGCGGGCGCCATCGCCAAGGCCTCCGACCTGAACTGGGCCATGGCCGCCGGCGCGGCGTGCCCATTGCTGCTGGTGGGCGCCATGGCCGTGGTGTGGCGGTGGGATGCAAAGACGTCCACCTAAGTAGCAACACCAGCCAAGTTGGTTCCGATCTTTCGACGCGGAACATAATCTGCGCCAGATAACATTCAACAGGAGACACCATGGACGCGAATTTTTGGCACGAGCGCTGGGCGAAGGGCGAGATCGCGTTTCACGGGAGCGAAGCAAATCCGCTGCTGCTGAAGCACTTCCCAGCGCTGTTGCTGAACGCGAACGCGCGTGTTTTCGTACCCTTGTGCGGGAAGACCTTGGATATCGGGTGGCTGCTGTCTGAGGGCTATCGCGTCGTGGGCGCGGAACTCAGCGAATCGGCGATTGTGCAACTCTTCGAGGACCTGGGCGTTGCGCCGGAGGTATCCAGCATCGCTGCGCTCAAACACTACCGCGGCCCCGACATCGACATCTTCGTCGGCGATGTGTTTGAAGTAACGGGCGACATCCTCGGCACGGTCGACGCCATCTACGACCGCGCGGCCCTGGTCGCGCTGCCCGAGGACATGCGGCAGCGCTACACCGCGCACCTCAGGACCATCACCAGCACCGCGCCCCAATTGCTCCTCGCCTTTGAATACGACCAGAGCAAGCTCGAAGGCCCGCCCTTCTCCATCCCGGATGCCTTCGTAGAGCGCTATTACCAGGACCACTACCACCTGACGAAACTGGATCGCGTCGAAGTACCCGGCGGGATACGCGGCGAATGCCCTGCGCAGGAGCATGTGTGGATGCTGGAACGCCCATAGCGCGCCTTGCTGTGGCATGGTTTCCCGACCATGCCACGCTGTCGACCGAAGGTTTCAAGAAAACCGAGGGAGCGCTTGGCTTGGAGACCGTCGGTCGGATCCATGGGCGGGTCGGGAAACCCGCCCACAACAGAGTTCACGCCACAACTTTCCGCACCGCATCCGGGTCTGCGGCAATCACCCGAAGCAAGGTCCGTGCGGCCTGATCGGGGCGGACACGAAACTGTTCCCAGTCGCGGAGTGCGGAGAGGGACAGACCGAAGTTGGCGGCGAATTCTTCCTGGGTCATACCAAGGCGCGCACGGAGCGCCTTGGTGTCCGTACGCGGTTTCATCCGTGCGAGTTCTTCCTCGGTCATCGGTTGGGCGTCCGGGTCGGAAAGTGCGTTAGCGAGCACTTCCTCATCGGTCATGGCGTCTACACGCGCCCAATTGGTGCGGCCGGGAGGGATATTCTTGGGATCATCGATGCTTATTCGCTTCATATCGATTTCTTTCTTGACGCGATGCTTTTCTCACTGAGATCAAGCGAAGGGCGGATTCTCGCTCCGCATAGACAACAAAAAGTATGCGGCCCTTTGATTCACCGATTACGCGTTTTCGCGGCTCGAACTCATAAGGGTCCGTTTCCTGAAGGAGGAATGGATCGAAGAAGACCCATATCGCTTCATTGAAGTCGAATCCATGCTTGCGCATGTTTCGATCAGCCTTGGCTTCGTCCCATTCGAATTCCATAGTTAATACTACGGGATTTCCGTAGTCGCGTCAAGAGGAATGCCAGTCGATTACGCGTAAGCAACGGCCATGTATAGAGTTAGATCTCATTCGCAACACGACGGTGCGCGGAGCGCAAAGTTCAACTTTGCATGCAAGTGCGTTCCAAAATGGAATTTTGGAACGAGAAGACAAGATGGCGTTTGCGTTGCAGCTTAGCGGTCCCGCGACACAACGTAGCGCGCCAGCGCGCGGAGGGTCTCCCCCGCATCGCCGAGGGATGCGAGGGCGGCTTCCGCGGCGGTCGCCGCTTCTAGGGCGAGGCGGCGGGATTCGTCGAGGCCGAGGAGTGCGGGGTAGGTAGATTTGGCGCGGGCTTCGTCGCTGCCGACGGGTTTGCCGATGGCGGCCTGGTCGCCGGTCACGTCGAGGACATCGTCGGCAATCTGGAAGGCGAGGCCGATGTGTTCGCCATAGGCGGTGAGGCCGGCGAGTTGTTCCTCATTCGCGCCGGCGAGCAGCCCACCCGCGCGGACCGCGGCGCGAATGAGCGCGCCGGTCTTGCTGGCGTGGATGTGTTGCAATTCTTCGAGGGTGATGGTCTTGCCTTCGGCGGCGAGGTCGATCCATTGGCCACCGGCCATCCCGGCGACGCCCGAGGCCTGGGCGACTTCCCGGATGACGGCGAGGTTGCCCGCCTCGGCAAGCACGTCAAAGGCCATGGTGAGGAGGGAATCGCCCGCGAGGATCGCGTGTGCCTCGCCGAACTGGATGTGCGCCGTGGGCTTGCCGCGGCGCAGGTCGTCGTCGTCCATGCAGGGCAGGTCGTCATGAATGAGCGAGTAGGTGTGGATCATCTCGAGCGCACAGGCCGCGGGCATCGCGGGTGCGTCATCGCCGCAGACCGCCTCCGCCGCGCCCAGCGCGAGCGCGGGGCGCAGGCGCTTGCCGCCGGCAAAGAGACTGTAACGCATGGCCTCGAGCAGCGGCGCGGGCGCGCCCGTCCAGGCGTCCAGGTAGTTCGCCATCGCGCGCTCGGTCGCCGCGCCTTTCGCTTCAAGAAAAGTCTCGGCATCCATCAGAAGAGGAGTTCTCCGTCCTCGTCTTCTTCGCCGTCTTCGTAGGCTTCCGCAGGCGGTTCGTCGTTGTCCGGCGTGGCATCGTCTTCGTCGTCCTCGTCGCCGAAGTTCTTCGCCTCGAGTTCGCCGTCGGCGTTCTTCATCAGGATCTGGATCTTCTTTTCCGCCGCGCTCAGCGCCTGTTCGCAGCGGCGCGACAGGGCAATGCCCTCTTCGAATTGCTTGAGCGATTCGTCAAGCGAGAGGCCGCCTTCTTCCAGCGCGCCGACCACCTTCTCCAACGCTTCGAGATCCTTCTCGAAATTGGCGGCGGCTTCTTTCTTAGCTTTGGGCATCGTGTCCTTCCTCGATTCGTTCCACTTTCGCGGCGATCATACCGCGTCCGAGCCGCACTTCGATAGCGTCGCCCGGGGCGGCTTCGCCGGCCACGCGCAGCAGGGTGCGTTCGGGCATCTTCCAAGCCAGCGCGTAACCGCGCGTGAGTATGGCCACGGGACTCAGCGCATCGAGCTGCGCCATGCGCGTGCGCAGCTGTTGGCGCGGGCTCTCCGTGAGTCCACTGCCCGCGTGGCGCAGGCGGTTGCGCAATTCCGCGCTGCGTTCGCGCACGCGCACCAACCGCGCGGAGGGCGCGAGCAGCGATAGTGATCGGGTTGCATGCACGAGCCGTTGCCGCGCATCGCGCGCCTGACTGGCCAGCGCATCTTCCAGGCGCATGCGCAGTTCATCGGCCTCTTGCCGCCGCTGGCGGACGAGTTCGTCCGGGCGCTCGAAGATGTAGCTGCGCTTGGCCACCTGTACGCGGCGGCGCGCCTCTTCGAGGCGGTGCGTGAGCGCACGGCCGAGGCGCGCGCGCAGTTGCTGCACCTGATTCGCCAGCGCCTGTTGCTCCTTCACCACCACCTCGGCGGCGGCCGACGGCGTGGGCGCGCGCAGATCCGCGGCGAAGTCGCTCAGCGAGAAATCGACTTCATGGCCGACAGCCGAGATGATCGGTGTCTTCGACGCGAAGACCGCGCGCACGACCGCCTCTTCGTTGAAGGGCCAGAGGTCCTCCAGCGAGCCGCCGCCGCGTCCGATGATCATCACGTCGGCCCCCCAGGCATCGAGCGCGCGAATACCCGCGACGATCTCCGCCGCGGCGCCATCGCCCTGCACGCGCGCGGGATGGATCAGCACATGCACGTTCGCGAAGCGGCGATCGAGCACATGCAGGATGTCGCGAATGGCCGCGCCCGTCGGCGAGGTGACGATACCGATGCGCTTGGGCAGGAGCGGGAGCGGTTTTTTGTGTGCGTCGTCGAAGAGGCCTTCGGCCTCGAGCTTCTTCTTGAGCCGCTCGAAGGCCAACTGCAACGCGCCGACGCCGCGCGGCTGCATTTCTTCCAGCACGATCTGGTAGTTGCCGCGCCGCTCATAAACCGTGATACGGCCCCGTGCGAGAACTTCAAGCCCGCTCTCCGGCTCGAAGCGGAGCCGCTGGAGCCGGCCCTTGAAGATCACCGCGTCGATCTGGCTGTCGGCATCCTTCAGCGTGAAATAAGCGTGGCCTGAGGAATGCGGTCCGCGATAGCCGGAAATCTCGCCGCGAATGCGCACCCGCTCGAACGCATCCTCGACGGTGCGCTTCAGGGCGAAGGAGATTTCCGAAACGGAATATTCCGCGACGTTGGAGCGCGGAGAATC
>JAUIKJ010000059.1 GCA_030430835.1 Candidatus Hydrogenedentota bacterium | reverse complement strand
CCCGCGGCAGCTTCGCGCTCGCCCTCGTCCTGCTCCTCACCGGCTGGGCCTCGAACGGCTTCTCCGCCTCGAAACCGAAACTGCTCAGCCTCTCCTACGCCCTCAACAAAACCACCGGCGAATCCATCTGGTTCAGCAGTGACGACGCGCCGGACGCCTGGACGCAGCAGTTCTTCGGCGAGGATGCCTCCATACACTCACTCGCCTCCGTCCTCCCCGCGCAACACAAGGACAGCCTCATTGCGCCGGCGCCTGTCGTGGATCTGGCGGGACCCCAAGTGGAACTTCTCGGGGAACGGATAGAGGCCGGCAAGCGCATCGTCGACCTGCGCTACCACTCGCCGCGCAAGGCCACCTTCTCGAAACTCACGGTCCTGTCGCCGGCGAGCATCCTCGCCGCCACCTATGAAGGCCGGGCACTGCTCGATATCGGCACGCCCTGGACCTTCACTATCGGCACGCTGCCCCGCAGCCGCGAAGCGCATCTGAGCCTCACCCTCCCGCCCAACGCCCCCCTGCACATCCAGGTCGAAGAGACCACCTTCGGCAACCCCGATCTTGAAGCCCTCGGCTACACCCCCTGGCCGGACTGGGCCGTCATCAAACCCAACACCCTCGACTGGTGGGAAAGCAACGAAATGAACAGCGGCCGCATCTACGTAGTCGACAACTTCGTCTTCCCCGCGGCGCGGGACGAGTGACCGGGGCTAAGGTCCGGGTTGTCTTGGAAACCATATAGTCGCCAAGAGCAATTTTAACGGGCAGTAGCATTTCAATGGCGTCATTCCCGCGGAGGCGGGAATCCACCAACGTGCAC
Organism: Candidatus Hydrogenedentota bacterium; assembly: GCA_030430835.1. Classification (GTDB taxonomy): domain Bacteria; phylum Hydrogenedentota; class Hydrogenedentia; order Hydrogenedentales; family JAEUWI01; genus JAUIKJ01. The sequence goes on along the minus strand of JAUIKJ010000059.1, from coordinate 10,092 downwards.
GTGTGCTTGATGCCAAGACGAATTTGTTGCGCGCGAAAACTCCGACGCGGCGAAGGTGCCGCGATCTACGTTGATGCTGAACCCTTCACGCCATCATCCGCGCTGGTGGATTCCCGCCTTCGCGGGAATGACGATGTGTGCGTGCGCTATGAACCTGGATGGCGTGGAACGGTCAGAAGACCGGCCTACAACGAAGGCGCGCGCAAGCCCCTCGGCGTACTGATCGCCACACGCGACACCAGTCGGCAACACGGCCCTGCCAGCAAACGCGGCGCACTCAGGGAACCGGCCTCGCGCGAATGGATGACGAATCGCACATTCTATACACCGAAGGTGTAATGCCTTCCAGCCCAGGGTTGCCGACCAACGGGAGGCTACCCTGGGATCCGACGGAGAATGGGTCTACCCCGTAGGGGTAGTGTCAGAGCAACGTGCACGGCGACTCGCAAGCAGGTCCGCTTCAATCCGCCCCCAAGTGCGAGGCCATCCCCCCGGACATTATTCGACACACAACACAAAACGTCTTGCAATACACAGCGCGCAAGCCAACCGTCATTCCCGCGGAGGCGGGAATCCACCAGCGCGGCGTACAGCTGGGACACGTGCAATGCACCCCAATCGCGGGGCCAAGTCTGCGCGCGCTGTTCTCGGCGCAGTCACTAGAAGAATTTAGATGTTACGGTTACGCGGGGCGGCGAACCGTATTGCGATCTCGCACCCTGTAATGCCGCTAATCAATGCCACGGTTCCCGCAACCAATTGTGCAATGGGCCACATGGACGCACCGCCTCCGCGATAAGGCAAGAGGTACTCATTGATGAGCAGCCATCCCAAGACACCAAACCAAGGTACTGCCGCCGATAAGGAGAAGGCGAACCTTTTTGGGAGATATCGACCACAAGCCACACCGAGGGCTGCAGAAGGGACAATTATCATCCCCCAAACCAGTACGTCGCCCACAACATCTCCTCCTTTGGCTAAGCGAAGGCAGAGAACACTCCGCCGCTAACGCTCGGACGAATGATACGGATTCTCCTCTTCTTCCTCTTCCTCGCCCGGCTGATGCGGCAGCGGCGGCAGACCGCCGTTGTAATGATTCCCGCCCGTTCCGCCGCCCTGCATCTGGTCGTCCTTGCGGCCGACAATCGTCCGCAGTCCGTCCACGTGCTCGTGGAGATCATCGCGGATACTCGCCCACATCGGGTCGAGAATAAAGTCGATACCTTCGCGCCGCGCGAGCTTCGCCGCAGGCACAAAGTCGCTCTCGCCCGCGACAAGGATAATCTGATCCGCCTGCTTCTTGAAGGCAATCGACGCAATGTCGAGGCCCATGCGCATCTCGATGCCCTTGCGCTCAGCCTCGTAGCGAAAGTCCTGTTCAGAGAGATCTTCCGCCGCGAGTTCGCCGGCAATCAGATCCTTCATCGCCTGCGGGTGCATGCTCCAGCCGCCGCCCCGCTCGTTCATATAGCCCAGACGCAAAGCCACCTTCCGCAGTCGGCGCATCTCATCGAGAAACGACCGCCGCCACAACGCCGTCGGCGTCTCGGAGAAATCCAGCGGCTCATCGGTCAGCGGATGATGCACCGTCTTCTTGAGCGGCGGACAATCGTAGAAAAAGATACGGTACAGTGGTCGGCGCTTGCCCTCCTGAAAAAGGTGGCCAAGGCACATCTTGTGCAACTCGCGGGCGACCCGATCCGGCGGCTGGTTGCCGAACATGTTCCGGTAGCGGCGCAAAAAGAATTCACCATCAATCAGAATGGCGGTGGGCATCGGGCACTCCTTGATACACGGGCTGGTTCACAGCGGAATTCGGTTGATGAGGGATGACTGTTAAGGCCTCCGGATACCAGTCCAATACGGGGGAAACAGGCCCGGAAACCAATCGGCATTTGCCGTGCCGCGGAGTTTAGCAAAGCCTAAACGAAGGCGTCAAAGCCCCGGAATACCTAGGCCAAAAGTCCGTTGACCAGCCTACCGTGCACGTCCGTCAAGCGAAAATCGCGCCCCTGAAAACGATAGGTTAGCCGCTCGTGATCAATGCCCAGCAGGTGAAGCACGGTCGCCTGAAAATCGTGGACGTGTACCGGGTTCTCAACGGTCCGGTAGCCGAAGTCATCCGTCGCCCCGAAGGTGCTGCCCGCCTTCACGCCCCCGCCCGCCATCCAGATGGTGAAGGCATGCGGATTATGATCCCGCCCAAAGTACTTGGATCCGTTGCGCTCTTCGTTCATCGCCGTACGCCCAAACTCGCCACTCCACACGATGAGCGTGTCGTCGAGCATCCCGCGCTGCTTCAGATCGGCGATCAGCGCCGCGATCGGACGATCCGTCTGGCGGCATTTGAGCGGCAACTGATGCACGATGTCGTCACTCGGATTCGTGCCGTGCGTGTCCCAGCCCCAATCAAAGAGCTGCACAAAACGCACCCCCTGCTCCACCAGCCGCCGCGCGAGCAGACAGTTGTTTGCAAAGGAACTCGCCCCCGGTGTCGCGCCGTACATTGCGTGGATGTGCGCCGGCTCGCGCCCGATGTCCATCACCTCCGGCACGGACATCTGCATGCGAAACGCCAGCTCATACTGTGAAATGCGGGTAAGCGTTTCCGGATCGCCCGCCACCTCGTATTGCATTTCATTAAGTCGCTGAAGCGTGTCGAGACTGCGCCGGCGCGTACCGCGATCCATGCCCGCGGGATCGGAGACGTAGAGCACGGGATCCCCCGTCGTGCGACACTGCACGCCCTGGTGTACCGTAGGCAAAAAACCGCTCCCCCACACGCTCTTGCCCGCCGACGGCGTCTTGTCGCCGGACACCAGCACCACGAAGCCCGGCAGGTTCTGGTTCTCGCTGCCCAGACCATAGGTCAACCACGACCCCATCGACGGACGCCCAAGGCGCGGCGCGCCGGTGTAGAGCAACAACTGCGCCGGCGCATGGTTGAACTGATCGGTATACATCGAATTGACGAAGAGCAGATCGTCCGCGCGCTCCGCCAGATGCGGCATCAGCTCGCTCACCCACGCGCCACTCTCGCCATGCTGCGCAAAGGCATGCGGCGATCCCAGGATCTTCGGATGCCCCTTGATGAAGGCGAAGCGCTCCTTCTCCAGCATCTCCTCCGGACAGAGCTTGCCGTCCCACTCGTTCAGCGCCGGCTTGTAGTCAAAGAGATCCATCTGCGGCGGCGAGCCCGCCATGTGCAGATAGATCACCCGCTTCGCCCGCGCCGGGAAGTGCGTCCCCATCACGCCGCCAGCCGCCCCCGCCTCTCCCATCAGCCCCGCCAGCGCCGCCCCGCCAATACCCGCACCCAGACGGCCCAGAAAATGTCGCCGGGTAATGCTTTCAAAATAGGCGTCGCGTGGGTTCATCGAATCAGTATACCTCGCCTCAGATCTTCGTCATCGCTTCGTCAAGATTCAGCAGCACGTTCGCCACCACTGTCCACGCCGCAAGCTCCACCAGGTCCGCACCCTCCGCCGCTTCGCCCAGCGGATTCGTCGCCATCTGCTCCGCCGCGCCGGGATCCGCCGCGAAGTTTGCCTGCTCGGAACGAAACAGCCCCGCCACCGCAAAGGCTTCCTTCGCCACCGGACGCCGCGCCAGCACGCATTCAAAGGCGAAGTTGACGCGCTCAGCGACGCTCGCGCCCCCCTCGGCCACGATGCGCCGCGCCAGCGCCTGCGCCGCCTCCACGTACACCGGATCGTTCAGGGTCACCAGTGCCTGCAGCGGCGTGTTCGTCCGGATCCGCCGCACCTCGCACACCTCGCGCGAGGGCGCATCGAAGGCAACCATCGAGGGATAGGGCGCGGTGCGCCGCCAGTAGGTGTAAAGGCCCCGCCGATACTGGTCCTCACCGCGGCTCGTCTTCCATTGATCGCCGCTGTAGACCACTTGCCAAACGCCATCGGGCTGGTACGGCATCACGGACGGCCCACGCATCTTTTCGCTCAGCAGCCCCGCCACCGCAAGCGCCTGATCGCGCACCATCTCCGCCTCCAGCCGGAAGCGTGGCCCCCGCGCAAGCAAACGGTTGTAGGGATCCTGCTCCAGCAATGCCGGCGTCACGCGGGAGCTTTGCCGGTAGGTCGCCGAGGTGACGATGGTGCGGCACAGTGCCTTCATGCTCCAGTCCTGATCCATGAACACAACGGCCAACCAGTCGAGCAACGCGGGATGCGAGGGCGGTGTGCCCTGAATGCCAAAGTCTTCCCCCGTCTCGACGAGGCCGACCCCGAAGAACTGCGCCCAGAAACGATTCGCCAGCACGCGCGCCGTCAGCGGGTTGTCGCGGCTAACGAGCCAACGCGCCAGTGCCAGCCGGTCGGGTGGTGCATCGGCGGGCAATGCGTGAAAGACCGCGGGAACGCCCGGCTCCACCTCCTCGCCGAGATCGAGGAAACTACCCCGAAGCTGAATGTGTGTCGTCCGCCGCGCCTCCGCGGGCAATGCGCGCATGATCGGAATCTGCGGAATGGACGCGTCGACGGCTTCAATCTCTGCGGCGATCGCCGCGACCCGCTCACGGAGCGGCGCGAGTTCGGGCGCGTGCCCGGCGTAGTACGCATCGAGGGCCTGCGCATCCGCCGCACTGCGATCGGCCGGCGCGGTCTTCAGAATCGCAAGCAGTTCCGCGGGCAGATACGCGCCGGCGCGAAAGTAGAAACCATGTCCCGCGCCCATGTTGACCACTTTCGCGACGAGGGTGTTGGTGCCCGCCCGAAGCGGCACGATCACCCGTTCCTGGTCTGCCTCCACCTTCCGGCCCACGTAGTGCTCCAGCACCACGTCGCCGTTTAGCCACACCTTGATGCCGTCGTCACTCCCGAAGTACAGGGTGACTTCCCGCGCAGCCGGACTCTCAATCTCCCGAAAGAAGAGGTTGGCCTCCACGCTCGTGCCGGGCAGGCTGTAGACTTTGCCGTCCTCGAGTCCTTCCCGCGGCGCGTAGCGATACCCACCATCCCAGGTCTTTCCCAATTCCGGCGCGGTCTCGAAGGCAAAGGCCGTATCGAAGAGTTCCTTCGGATTGTCGCCCGGCACGGGACCCAGCACCTGCCAATCGCCAAAGGCCAGCAAGTGCGCGCTGCTCTCCAGTACCGACGCCTCCCACGTGGCGCGTTCGGACGCCAGCGACCGCGCCGCCGCATGCAGCTGCTCCGTCGCATCGTCGTGCCGTGCCTGTAAGACACGGCGTGCCTGGGCCTGCGCTGCCGTTGGCGCGGCCATCAGCGGGGCCTCGTCGTTCCGGTCGCTGTCGGCCGTCTGGTTCAGAATCGCGAAAAAGCGGTAGTACTCTTCCTGGGTGATCGGATCGTATTTGTGGGTATGGCACTGCGCGCAGGCCATCGTCATCCCCATCCACACTTGCATCGTCGTGTTCACGCGATCCACGATCGCGGCATTGCGAAACTCCTCGTCGTCCGTACCGCCTTCGTCGTTGGTCATGGTATTGCGGTGAAAGGCCGTCGCAAGGATCTGATCCGGACGGGCATCCGGCAGCAGGTCCCCCGCGATCTGTTCAATCGTAAATTCATCAAAGGGCAGGTCGCGGTTGAAGGCGTCGATCACCCAGTCGCGGTAGCGCCACATCGGGCGATCGCGATCCGCCTCGTAGCCTTTCGTGTCGGCGTAGCGTGCCATGTCGAGCCACAGCTGCGCCCAGCGTTCGCCGTAGCGCGGCGAATCAAGCAGCCGCTCGACCAGGCGTTCGTAGGCACCCGGCGCCGTGTCGGCAACGAAGGCGGCCACCGCCTCGGGGGTCGGGGGCAGGCCGGTGAGGTCCAGCGTGACGCGACGGATCAGGGTATTCCTGTCTGCTTCGGCCGACGGTGCAAGCCCCTCCGCCTCCAGCCGCGCAAGAATAAAGTTGTCGATCCCGTTCCGCGGCCAGGTGAAGGCCTTTACCGGCGGCAGCGGTTGACGCGAAGGCGGCACAAAGGCCCAGTGCTGCGCGTACGCCGCGCCGTCATCAATCCACGCGGCGAGTGCCGCCCGCTCCGATGCGGTCAAAACCTTGCCCGAGTCGGGCGGCGGCATCAGGTCGCCCGGGTCCTCCGACGCGATGCGGCGCATGACCTCGCTCGCGGCCGCGTCCCCCGGAACGATGGCGCCATCGGCCGTCGCCCCCGCAAAGTTATCCAGCCGCAGCCCGGCCTCGCGGGTCTCCGCGTCGGGGCCATGACACTGAAAACAGTTGTTGGACAGGATCTTCCGAATATCGCGGTTGAAGTCTACAGGGGCCTCGGCGAACACGGCGGAAGGCATCGCCGTCGCCATCAATAGCAGGCAACCTAGGACGCAATGGTGTAACGCTCGCAGCATTTCTGGATCCCGTAGTTTTTCTGGACTCGCGGGGCGACCGCCATCATAGCGAATGCACACGCCGGGGCCAAGGCCGCAGAATCACCGGCGCGACCGTATCGCCACGGACGCACTCCCCAGGTAAATCGTCGGACGATCCAGATTCAGCGCGGTCAGAGACGCCGCAAGCGCCTCGGCAGCGCCTGTCCCGGACGGTTCGCCGGTCGTCTCCTGTATCACCGTCACCGCGGGGTGCAGCAGCAGCGCGGCCTCGCCCCCCAGTGTTGTGCCCGTAGCGGATTCCGCCTGCACATCGCCCGCCAGCGTGATCCGCCGGATCGCGTCGTCGTACACGGCCAGCAGTTCGGGCGCGGTCTCGTCTCCACCAGGCACCACGGCAAGCGTCCGCGCAGCCTGGCCGTCGCCAGGGTCCAGCAAGTACTCCGATGCGCCGCCCCAGGCTTCAAGGACCTGAATGGCACCGGTGCGCAGGGGCGCCACCAAGTGTGCGCCGGTCGCCGTGGGCACGTAGACCGGCGGCGCACCGCAAGGCGCGTCAAGGGTCTGCTGCCAGTCACTGCGGCCGTCCGCATGCAGGCGCACCACCGTATCCTTGTGGTAGGCATACAGAAGGTGGACATCCGCATCGACGGCGCGGACCAGTTGCGGCGCGTCGTTCTCGCTGGCCCGAAACATCGGCACCTGCCACGCACCCGCACCCGTGGTGGTCACCGCGGCAATACCGCCGTCCTGCAAGGGCACCGCAAAGATTCCCGTCAACATCCCGTCACCCTCGGGAAGGAAGGCGGGAGGCCCCGCTGCGTCCCCCTCGATCGGCGTTCGGCTGAAGGGCACACCGCTGCGATCGAGTATCCAGACGCGGCGCGTGTCGTCCACGACCGCGATGCGCACCCCGCTTCGCCCCAGCACACCCACCGCGGGCCCGGTAACGAAGCTCGTCCGGTAGCGGCGGGTCCAGCGCTCCGTGCCCTGCACGCTGTAGGCGGTCAGTTCACCGCGCGCGGTGGCCACCAAGACCTCGTCGTCGCCGTCGCCGTCAAGATCGGCTACAGCGGGCATACCGACAATCGCACCGTCACGCCAATCCGTCGTTACCCATCGCGAGACCTGCGGCGTGATGAGCCTGCGGGTGAAGATCGCCCCGGCGTCGGTGATGAGATTGAGTTGTGCCTGCACAGGCCGCCCCGTGAGCTTCACCCCCCGCAGGGTCCGCCTCATCTCCATGTGTTCCCCGGGATCGAGGCGCAGCGGAAAGCGATCCGCGCCAATCGACATGCCCGGATCAAGGTCGATGGTCAGCGTACCGCCGAGACGCGTGGTCGTGGGGTTGTGTAGCCCGAAGCGCACCGGCAGACCACGCTCCGTGGCGGCGCCGGGACCGCTCGTGTCGAAGTACATTCCGGCGGGCACGGCCCAGGCAGCGAGCGGCAGGCCGGACAGCACAACCGGCCCGGGAAGCGGCGGAAGTTCCACCACGCCGTCGCGGGGCGTAAAGTACGCGTCGCTGCCATCCTCCAGAAAAACGGCGTGCACGAGGCCAGTCCGGTTCTCGATCTGCAGTCCCGCTTCATGGCCCTCCCACAGGATTGCCGCGGCACGGTCCCCGCTACGGAGCACGTAGGCGTCCGACACGGTCGCCGCCGGACCAACGCGCTCCATCGTGTCGATGGGAGTCGCAACACCATAGCTTGCGGCATCGGCCACGGCGCTTGCCGCGCGCACCGCGCCCGCGCCCTGCTGATGCAACACACCGTACTCCGCCGCTTCCTCGGGATCGATGCCGTACCAGCCGCCGCCGGTGCCGCGGCAAAGCACATAGTGAGCGGCGTGGAGTTTGGCCGCCAGCATGCTTTCTCGAAAGTCTGCGGCCGAAACCAGTGCCGCCTCTGCTGCGAAAGGCGCAAGGGACGGCACGAGGCTGCCTGCATCCTGCCAGGTATCCTGCAGCCCCGCCGCGCCGATCCGGCGCTCCACGTCGTCCTTCACCGAACGAAGCGCGTCGGCGAAGGCCGCATGGTCCAGTGTGGCATCGAAGGGAAGCGCCAGGTGCAGTCGGATAGATCGGGCGAGGCCGATGGACTCAATCATGCCGTAAAGAAGTTCATGGCAGAGTGGACCCGCTTCGGCCAGGTTGTCGACCACAATCAGGATCTCCGCACCCTGAAATTCACGAAAGAGCGCGCGCAGGCTGCGCCGGCCGAAACTCCGCGCGGCCTCGCGCGCCGCGCGAACGCCGTGCGTATCGAGGGTGTAGGCCTCCCAACGCAAATCGAAAAGCGGCGCGGCACCGTCCAGATGCACCGACACACCGCGCAATTCCGCATCGCGCGCAAAGGCGCCCGCCCGCCGAAAACGTTGCTCGGCAATCCGGGCGAGGCGCTTGCCGGAGAACCAGGTGAGGTTGGGCGCGATATCGATCGCGAGAAAGTTGTGGCCGATGCCCGCGTTCGCCAGCCGGCGCTGCGCAAGGCCGATCTCGCGCAGCAGCGGATCGTTGCGGTGAATGAGATGGGAATCCCGGTCCTCGTCCGCCACCGTCAGCAAATCAACGATGCCCGGAAAAAGGAATCCGCCGAAGCCACGCGCCGCCCACGCCTCGGCGTGGTTCGCACACCAGGTCGCGTTCACCGGCGCATCGAGCAGCACCGGCGGCACGGCCGCGGGCAGCGGCGCGGCAAGGCCCGCAAGCAGGACCAGACAGCTGGTGGCGAACATGAAAAACTCCGGGGCAATCCGCGCCTATACAAAAAAACGCGCGGCCCGCCATCGTGGCAAGGCCGCGCGTTGCGCTGCAAATCGGCATCCGGCCTCCCTAACCGGATGCCTCCCTCCTCATTCTTCCTTCATGACATTGACCGCTTGCGGGCCCTTGTCACCATCGCGCAATTCATAGGCGACGTCGTCGCCTTCGCGCAATGTGCGGAAGCCTTCCATCTTAATGGCCGAATGATGTACGAAGACATCTTGACCATCATCCCGAAGAATGAACCCGTAACCTTTCTGATCGCTGAACCATTTCACCTTCCCGTGCTCTGCCATCGTCTGTGTGTCGGACATCACCAAGTACTCCCTCGTTCCAACCGGTGGCGTCGCCAGCACAAGCCTCGGACCACGGCGCCGCCAGTTCCTCCTAATCCAAATCCAACAGTTAGGATAGACCGCAAAGGGAAATCTGTCAATATAGTAGATAAACTGTTGAACTGAGGTTAGATACGAGAATCAATGAAAGCTCTTGTGCTTGAAAAACATGACAAGCGCTCATGTTAATCGGCGCGAGGTCAGGGCTGCGGGCCGGTTACTTGCGAACGGAGGCCTGCCCATCGTGGATCTGGATCCAGCGGTGGGCGCGTGCCGCAAGGGCATCGTCGTGGGTGACAATAACGAGGGTCGCGTGGTCGGTGGTGTTCAACTCGAAGAGCAGCTCCACGATTCCCGTGCCCGTGTGCTCGTCGAGATTGCCGGTAGGCTCGTCACAGAGCACCACGCCCGGCTCGTTGAAGAGCGCCCGGGCAATCGCCACGCGCTGCTGTTCACCACCGCTGAGCTGTCCCGGCTTGTGCGTCATGCGCTCGCGCAGGCCCACCTTCTCCAGCGCGGCCTCGGCGCGTTCGCGGCAAAGGGCCCGCGTCTGCCCCGCGGCAAGCGCGGGCATCATCGTGTTCTCCAGCGCGCTAAACTCCGGCAAGAGGTGATAAAACTGAAATACGAACCCAATCTCCTGGTTCCGGATCCGGTTCATTTCACTGCGCGACATTTTGG
>JAUIKJ010000428.1 GCA_030430835.1 Candidatus Hydrogenedentota bacterium | reverse complement strand
AAGGCCCAGGTCCAGCGGTGCGTGTGATTATCGTCAGACATCGGGTTCGATGCCCCAGGCGTAGAGGGTGACATCGGGACTGCTGGCCTCGTGAAGGCGAATCATGTTGGCCTCGACCCAGGCGAATTCCCGTCCGAGATCGTCAACGACATCGCCGTGTTGCCGCCAGTACTCGAAACGCCGCGACTCCGCGAGGAAATAGCCGCAGGAGTGTGCAGCGACGAAGGCCTGCAACTCCGTGAGGTTCGCGAGGCCCACCAGGCCGGATTCCTGAACCTCCCAACGCGTATAGCGGTTGGGAAACCAGTTGTCGACATGGCCGGCATAGTAGAGCGCGGGGAGATAGGTGGTGGTCAGGACCGCCTCATCGGTCCGTTGTTCCCGGACGTATTGACACGGTGCGCGCCACTGCGGATGGCGGCGCGCGAGGGTGGTGTCCGCACCTTGCGCAGCTTCAAGAGAATCGCCTGCGAGGCCGGCGATTGAGATGGCGAGGCGGCTGAGGAAGAGAAAGGCCGCCAGGGAAAGAGGCGCCCAGCGCCAGTCCTTTCGGACGAGCAGGAGCAGTTTCAGGACAAGGACCAGCCCCGCCGCACAGAGCAGCAGGTAGAACGGGAAGGCGAAAAACATGAAGCGCTCACGGCGATAGCCAATCAGGAAGGTGAGTATAAGAACGGGCGCCCAGAAGGCGGCGGTGGCAAAGAGTCCGCGCCAGCCCTGTTTCACAAGGAGGCCCAGCGTGCCGAGTCCGGCGAGGATCAGGAAACCGACGCTGTGATTGTCGCGTAGCCAGTGGAAATAGTAGAGCCGGACCTGGCGCGCGGGATCGACGAGGCGTCCCCCGAGCCCGGTATCAAAAACGGCGGATTGATCGGCCGTGTTCGGATTGAAGAGCAACACGACGAGGGTGACACAGCCTGCGGCGAAACACAGGCCGAGCGCGGCCATTGCACGAATTCTGGTGGCGGGGTCAAGGAGATACGGGGCGGCCAGGATACCGATGGGCGCGAGCGCCAGCAGGCTGTGATACGAACAGAGAACGCCGAACGTGTAGGCGGCGAGCGCAATCGCGGTCCAGCGAGCCATGTCGCGTGGTGTCCCGGCCTGCATGGCGCGCCACGCGGCAAGGAGCAAGAGCAGGTATGCCGCGGCCTGTAGCGTGTAGAAACGCGCTTCCCGTGCCCAGGCCACGTGCCAGGGCGAGATCGCGATCATCCACAGGGCGACCAGTGCAATCTCGCGACCGGCCAGTTGGCGTGCGAGCATCCAGAGCAGGAGCACGCCTATCGCGCCAAAGACTCCCGATGGCGCACGAACCGCCGCTTCGCCATCGCCGAACATGGCGACCACCGCGCCGAGAATATAGTTGTAGGCCATGGAGCTGGGATAGAAGTCACCGCTGGGGAGGCGGGCGGCGCCCGTTTCGGCGATACTCTTCGCGACATAGACATGGACGAGCTCATCGTGCCAGAGGCTGGGCGCGCCGAGCTTCGCCGTGGCCAGCGCGAGGTGCACGATGATCGCGGCGGTGACAAGCAAAACTTCCCAGGCGGCGGGACGAGAAGCTGGTGCAGTTGTGGTCATGGGGTAACGCATCGCATGGGTCGGGGCGAGTGTAGCATGCACGCCGGTTTGCGGGGAACGCCGGACGGCCCTACAATCGGCGCTACATGAAGCCGCTCACCCTATGCCTGGTCTGTTCGCACGGTGGCCATCTCAATGAGATGGAGCAACTGCTGCCCGCCTTCACGGGCTGGCGGACCTTCTACTTTTGCTACGATGCCGACACCACGCGCGGGCTGGAGCGGGCGTACCGCGTGCCGAATATGGCACGAAATCCGCTGGAATTCCTGAAGAACCTGCTTCGGCTGATCGCAATCTTCCGGCGCGAGCGCCCGGATGTGGTCGTGTCGACGGGGGCTGAAATCGCGATTCCCGCGGTGCTGGTTGGCAAGCTCTTCGGCGCACGCAGTATCTACGTGGAGTGTGGGGCACAGGTGACCACCCCGTCGACCACCGGCCGTGTGCTCTATCCGATTG
>JAUIKJ010000427.1 GCA_030430835.1 Candidatus Hydrogenedentota bacterium | reverse complement strand
TCTGCCCGAGGGCTGGAAGCAAGCCTCGTCCCTGGTCGTATCCGGCGGCGAAGCGGCGCGCGTGGATTTCGAGGCCTTGACGCTCGAGGCCTTCGTGGACAGCCCGATGCTCTGTGGCGAGCACCTGCGCGACGTGGAACTCGCGGTGGAGGGCTTTCCGCCGGTTACCCTGCACCTGCTCTCGGAATCCGCTTCCGCCCTGAATATCGACGAGAAACTCATCGGCCAATACACGAAGATGTGCAACGAGGCCGGTGCGCTCTTCGGCGGCGCGCACTTCGATCACTATGCACTGTTGCTCGCCATGAGCAACGACTTTCCCTACACCGGGCTTGAGCATCTGCGCTCGAGTCTCAACGCCGTGGGCGAGCGCGACCTCTTCGACGAGAAGGAACTGCGTGGCTGGGTGGGCTACCTGATCCCGCATGAGTTCGTGCATTCCTGGTGCGGGAAGTACCGGCGTCCAGAGGGGATGGCCACACGCGATTTCCACACGGCGAAGTACACCAACCTGCTCTGGGTCTATGAGGGCCTCACGCAGTACCTCGGGCATGTGCTCACCGTGCGCTCCGGTCTGTGGGGAGTTGACCATTACCGGCAAGTGCTCGCGATGAACGTGGCCAACTATATGCGGCAGACCGGGCGAAGCTGGCGGCCGCTTGAGGACACGGCCATCGACTCCTACCACCTGCGCGGTGGCAGCACGTCCTGGAGCCGGATCCGACGCGGGCAGGATTACTACAGCGAGGGCCTGCTGCTCTGGCTGGAGGCGGACGCGATCATCCGCAATCTCAGCGACGGCAAGCGCAGCATCGACGATTTCTGCCGCGCCTTCATGGGGCCGGATGGTCCGGACCAGGAGGTCTATCCCTACAGCGAGGCTGAGGTGATCGCGACCTTGAACGACACCGCGGCGAAGGATTGGGCGGCTTTCGTGGAGGCGCGGGTCCGGAAGACGCAGGAGGCGTTTCCTCTCGATCTGATCGCTGAGCTGGGCTACCGGCTGCAGTATGCGACCGAGCCCTCGGCCTACCTCAAGGAGCGCGAGCGCGACCGAAACTATGTCTATGCCCTGGATTCGCTGGGGATAAATGTCAGCGGCGAGGGCCGGGTCTACGGCGACGTGGTGCCGGGCATGCCGGCCGAACTGGCGGGCGTGTCACCGGGTACCAAGATCATCGGTGTGAACGGCCGCACCTACAGCAATGATCGGCTGCGGGACGCCATCGCCGACAGCGTGACGCAACGGCACCTTGAGCTGCTGGTCGCACAGGGCGACGTGCTGGAAACCCTTGTCATCGACTACGCGGGCGGTCCGAAGTACCTGGAGCTGGTACGTGACGAAGGCAAGCCAGACCGGCTCGCCGAAATTCTCCAATCGCGGACCGGAGAGTAGCAGGCCAAGCGCAGTCATAGAATGACAGCAGCGATATGCTGTTAGCACGACCGAGGGTGCGATCCAAGACCTCTTGCACCGGTCGCGGCGCGAACGCTAGGCCGGTTCCGCGGCGGGGGCTGCGGGGGTTTCCTGGTTGATCGTGATGTCACCGCAATCATCGAGGGTCACGGTGAGGCGGACACCCGGCGCAAAGGAGCTGTGGTTCATCGCCGCGCGGATGGGCGTGGTCACGTACTGCTCAAGCACGCGGGTCAGGCCACCCGCGCCTTCTTCCTCGCTGTATCCCGCCTTGGCCAACACCGTGCAGGCGGCATCGTCGACTTCGATGTGCACCTGCTGCGCGGCGAGCGCCTGGTTCAACTTGCGGACGAAGTTCTGAATGATGACATGGATATCGCGGAAGGTGAGGGGGCGGAAGGGAATGATGGTACGAATCTCTTCCACGACATCCACGGGCATCTTCTGGAGTACCCGTTCCCGCAGCTCGTATTCGATCTGCGCCGAGTCCTGCGGTAAGGGGGTGTTGAAGGAAAGAATGAACAGGCACTTCTTGAAGTCGAGCACCCGGCCATCATTGAGCGGTAGTTTGCCGTGCCGCAGGATGGGCGTGAGCGCGCGGTACACGTCGGGATGGGCCCGGTCAATATTGCTCAGGTAGACGATGGTGAAGGGCGAATCCTT
>JAUIKJ010000058.1 GCA_030430835.1 Candidatus Hydrogenedentota bacterium | reverse complement strand
CCCCGTGCCGAAGGGCTCGCAGGTCATGCTGAGCATCCACGTGACGCACCGCGACCCGCGCCATTTTCCCGATCCCACGCGTTTCGACCCGGACCGATGGCTGCCCGAGCGCAGCGAAGGCCGGCACAAGTTCGCCTACTGCCCCTTCGGCGGCGGGCGGCGGCTGTGCATCGGCGAAGGCTTCGCGTGGATGGAAGGCGTGCTCGTGCTCGCCACCCTGGCCCGGCACTGGCAGCCGCGCCTCAAGCCGGGTCATGAGATTGTGCTCGACCCGCACATCACCCTGCGCCCCAAGGGCGGCATGCCGATGACCCTGGAACGGCGACCGGACACGGCGTGATTTTGCTCGGGACCGGCTGATCCACCGCTATTGGGGAACTATGGCCGTTTTTCCTGCTATCATTCCCGGTCCAGTACGCATCCTCGCGTGAATACCCGGGCACACCCAAGGGCAATGGAATCAATTACATGCAGTTTCTCGACCTACTGAAAGAACAGATACTCGTCCTCGATGGCGCGACCGGCACGATGATCCAGTCGCTGGAACTGAGCGACGCGGACTTTGGCGGTTCGGACTACAAGATGCTCTCGGACCTGTTGTCCTTCTCGAAGCCCGAGGCGATGAAGGAGATCCACAAACAGTTCTACCGTGCGGGGGCGCATGCGGTGGAAACGAATACCTTCGGTGCGACGCCCTTTCGCCTGTCGGAATATGACTTCACGAAGATTGACCTGAGCGGCTTCGCGCCGATTCCCTATGACATCGACTTTGCGAACCTCAGCCACGAGGAGCTCGCGTACTACTTCGCACGCCGTGGCGCGGAGTTGGGCTGCGAAGCGCGCGAGGAATACAAGGCGGAGCCGGGCTACGATGGCCGCCCCCTCTTCGTCGCGGGCTCCATCGGCCCGTCGAACCGGGTGCTCTCCAGCACCAAGGCCGACCTGCAGGTGTCGACCTTCGAAGCGATCGAGGACAACTTTTATCATCAGGTGACGGGGCTCGTTGACGGTGGCGCCGATGTGCTGCTCTACGAGACGCAGCAGGACATCCTCGAGTTGAAGGCCGCCATCTTCGGCGGCATCAAGGCCATGAAGGACAAGGGCGTGCGCCTGCCGATCATGGCGCAGGTGACCGTTGATCAGTTCGGCAAAATGCAGATCTTCAACACCGACATCCACGCCGCGCTCGTGACGCTTCAGGGAATTGGTATTGATGTCTTCGGCATCAATTGTTCGATCGGCCCCGACCTCATGGAGAAGACGGTCGAGAAGATTGCGCGTTTCTCACCGCTCCCGATTTCAATCATTCCGAACGCCGGCCTTCCCGTGTCCATCGACGGCAAGACCGTCTTCAAGTTTCCGCCGGAAGAGTTTGGCGAGTATCAGCGCCGCTTCGCGGAGCACTACGGCGTCAACGTCGTCGGCGGTTGTTGTGGCACCACGCCGGAACATATCCACTGCGTGGCCAACGCCGTGCGCGGCATCAAGCCGGTACACCGGAAGATCGAGAAGGGGCTTTACGTATCCGGGCCGCAGGAAGCGGTCCTGCTCGACTCCTCGAAGACCCTCATTCGCTTCGGTGAACGTCTTAACGTGCGCGGGTCCGCCAAGGTGCGCGAGGCCGTGGAAAACAGTACAGGCATCAATCACGACGCCCTGGAAGAAGTGGTCCACGAGCAGGTCAACGATCTCGGCTGTCAGGTCATCGATGTCTGCATGGATTCGAACGTCGTCAACACGGTCGAAGTCCTGAAGGAAGTCGTGCACGTGCAGACCACCGACTTCAGCGGGGCCATGTGCCTCGATTCCTTCCAGGTGGATGCGCTGGAGGAAGCGATCAAGCAGTATCCCGGCCGCCCCATCATCAACTCGATCTCGATGGAAGAAGCCTCGCCCGGCGTGCTCAAGGTGGATGCCGTGCTCGAGGCAACCAACGCGCACAGTCCGCTCTATGTCGGGCTGTGCACCGGACCGAAGGGGCCCGGCGCGACGAAGGAAGAAAAGCTCGACCTCGCCTCGCAGATCCTCGATCACGCGCAGGCGCACTACGGTGTCACCCCGGACCGGGTCTTTATCGACGTGAATTGCTTCCCGCTTGGATCCGAGTCGATCGAGGGCATGAACTTCGCCACGGAATCGCTCGAGGCGATCGCGCTGGTGAAGGAAAAATACCCCACGGTCAATACGACCATCGGCGTAGGCAACCTGACCAATGGTCTCGCAAAAAAACCCTACATGCGCACCGTGCTCACGTCCGTCTTCCTCGACGAGGCGCGCAAGAGCGGACTTGACTCGGCCATCATTAACCCGAATCACTACGTCTTCGTTGGTGATCTGGAACCCGCACACTACGAACTCGGCAAGCGCGCCGTGCTCCAGCGCGACATGGAAGCCTTTGCCGAACTCGAGGTCATTGCCGAAGAGAAGAAAGGCGTGAAGGTCGAGCGTCGTACCAGCTACGACGATCTGCCACTGGAAGAGGCGATCTGCACAAAGATTAAGGACGGCTTCAAGGAACGGTCCCCGGGCGAGTTCAACCTCAACGGACACACCTACGAGTACATTGACAAGATCGTCCTCCAAGTGGCGGAAGCGGTAAAGGTACACCAGCCACTGGACTTTATTAACGTACACCTCATGGGCGCGATGCAGGAACTGGGCGACGGTTTCGGCCGCGGCGAAGTGTCCCTGCCGCACCTGCTGAAATCCGCCGACGTGATGCGGCAGGCGATGGGTTTCCTCGAACAGTACATGCGCAACGAAGCGGGCATCGATCTGCACGGCGCGATCGAGTACAAGGGCACCGTGGTCATCGGTACCGTGTATCAGGACGTGCATTCCATCGGCAAGGATCTTGCCCGTACACTGCTGGAGAACTACGGCTATCGCGTGATTGATTTGGGCACCATGACGCCCCTGCAGGACTACATCGACGCCGCGAAGGAACACAACGCGCATGCCATCGGCATGTCCGCGCTGCTGGTGCAGACCTCGAATCACATGATCACGGTCTCCAAGATGATGCACGAACAGGGTCTGAAGATCCCCGTGCTCATCGGTGGCGCGCCCGTGTCCGATCGGCACGCCGCCTACGTTGCCATGGGTCCCAGCGAAGGCGACGCTGAGAGCATGCGCGCCGACGTCTTCTATTGCCGCACGGCGATGGACGGCGTGAACGTGATGAACATGCTGCGCTCCGACGATGACCTCTCGGACTACCTCGCGGGAAACCGTCAGAAACTGCAACGGAAACTGGCCAACGCCGAGCAACGTGCCGCGGAAGATGCGCAACTCCTGAAGACCCTGCCCCGGCGTGAGGTTTCGGCGAACGGCTACGTATTGCCGGAGACGCCGCGATTCGGTCAGAAACGCGTGGCCTATTCGCTGAAGGACTTCGCACAGCACATTGACAAGAAGACGCTCTTCTCCCTGAACTGGCGCTTCGGCGGCGAGAAGTCGCAGGCCAAGTCTGGCCACACACAGGATGAACTGAACGCCCTGTTCGACACCTGGATCGAGAAGGCGGACCAGGCGGGCTGGGTGCAGCCGCAGGGCGTCTTCGGTATCTACCCTGCACAATCCGAGGGCGACGCGGTGATCGTCTATGACCCCGAGGAGCCCTCGCGGGAGATTTGCCGCCTGGCCTTCACCACCGTGATCGGCGCGGAGAAGAAAGACATTGTGAATGCCGCCCAGTACTTCCCACCCAAGGACAGCGGCACCGTGGGCGCGGTTGGCCTGCAACTGACCACGAGCGGTCCGCAGATCGACGAGGTGCTTGCGCAGCTCCGCGCCGCCGGCGAATCGGAAGACAACCTCTATCTGCAGGGCCTGAGCGATCGTGTGGCGGAGGATCTCGCCGACTATCTGCACCGCGAGCAGCGCAGTCTGCTGGGGATCGGCGCCAAGACCGGCCAACGCTGGTCCCCGGGTTACCCCGGCATGCGCGAGATCAAGGGCAACGAAACAATCTTCAACGTGCTTGACGCCGGGACGCTCCTCGGTGTGAAACTCACCGACGCCAGCGAATTCAGCCCCACCGGAACCACCGCCGCCGTCGTCAGCTACCACCCTGACGCGCGGTATACCTGAACCGATGATTGCTATTTCTTCAGCCGATGCCTTAGCCCCAATGCCGCCCTCAAAGTCCCCCTTCGAAGGCGGATTTAGGGGGATGTTGACGCCAAGACTCTAGGCCCATGAGTGAAGCTCTTGCGCAAGACCTTCTTGCGGATCGAAAAGCACACAACGAGATAGCGCAACAGGAATCGTAGGGCCCATGCAACGTACGCAAGCCGAACAGCTCTCTCAAACCTGGTCCACCAAGCGCGTAGGCGTGCTTGGCGATCTCATGCTCGACCGCTATGTCTGGGGCGAGGCGCGGCGCATCTCGCAGGAGGCGCCGATCCCGGTGGTCGCCGTGAAACGCACCACCGCGCGGCCCGGCGGCGCGGCGAACGTGTTGCTCAACCTGACGACGCTCGGCGCGCAGGCGCTGGCCTTCGGCGTGGTCGGTGCCGATGCAGCGGGCGAGGAACTTGCCGCGCTCCTCGAAGAAAGCGGGATCGATGCGGGTGGTGTCACGGTGGATGCCGGACGCAAGACCACGGAAAAGACGCGCATCATCGCGGGTACGCAGCAGGTGGTGCGCGTGGACACCGAAGAGACGCACCCGCTCGCGGGCGACGCGGCCGCCCTGTTGGTCCATGCCATTACCGACGCGATCACCGGCGGTGCGATCGACGCCCTGATCCTCGAGGACTACGCGAAGGGCGTATTCGGCCCGGCGCTGCTGACCCAGGTCCTGGAAATGGCGCATGCGCACAGCGTGCCCGTGGCGATGGATCCGCATCCCGCAAACCGCTTCACGGCCAAGGGCCTTACGCTCATGACGCCAAACCGGCTGGAAGCCTTCGCGCTCGCCGGGCACTACCACCGCGATCCCGTGTTCCCCATCACGGAGGACACGGCCCTGGCCGAAGTCGCGGATACGCTCAACCGCCAATGGGGCGTCGAGAACCTGCTGATTACCCTGGGCAGCGGCGGTATGGCATTGTTCCGCGAACAGGACGCGCCCCACCATATCCCGACCCGCGCGCGGGAAGTCTACGACGTGTCCGGCGCGGGCGACACCGTGATTGCTTCGTTTATGCTCGCCTTGCTCGCGGGCGCCTCACCGGACGAAGCCGCCGTGATTTCGAACCACGCCGCCGGCGTTGTGGTCGGCAAGGTCGGCACTGCGCCGTGTAACGGCGATGAGTTGCTGGATTCGTTTGATGAACTCGCGCCGAAGTAATGCTATTAGCGACCGGAAGGCGATAGGAACAGTGGGCGCCATGGTCACATGGACGACGCGGGCACATGAAGTGCGCGTCTCGCGGCGCGGCGCCGCGAGGCATAAGCAAGCTCATGCACTCCACGTTTGCCGCATGCGTCTCGTTGGCGCTACATGTCAACACCGAGGTACAAGCGCATCCCCAGAAAAGCACGCGCTCATAGCGACGGTATTCAACCCCAACGGGGTTGTGTATGTCAGCCCAGGGTTGCCGACCAAGGGGAGGCTACCCTGGGTCAAAGAGTGCGCAAGTGCAACCCTGAAAGGGTTGTGCCCCGGATTCGCGCGATGATCTGCGCTGTTTTCCTCGATCGCGACGGCACGCTGATCGAAGACCGGAACTACCTGGCGCACCCCGATGGCGTGGTCCTGTTGCCGGGCGTGGTGGACGGCCTGAAACGCCTGCGCGACGCGGGCTATCTCCTCGTTGTCGTCACCAACCAATCCGGCATTGGGCGTGGCTATTACACCCACGACGACTACCATGCGGTCGCCGCGCGGATGGAGCACCTTCTGGCGGAACAGGACATAGAACTCGCCGCGACCCGCTATTGTCCCCACGGCCCGGAGGACGGCTGCACCTGCCGCAAGCCCTTGCCGGGCATGGTGTTCGACGCGGCGACGGCGCTGGGGATCGACCTGGCGTACTCCGCCATGATTGGCGACAAGGCCCGCGACGTGGAGGCGGGCATCGCCGCCGGGTGCGGGCGGAATATCCTGCTGGATCCGGCGAATTCAGCTGCCTTTCGTGCCGCCGTGGATCAGATTCTCAGCCCCTGAGGCCCTTCGAAACTTTCAAGCGAAGCGCATTTTTCGCTATACTACTCCCCTTCACCCCATCCACGAAGGCTCCAAAATCGTGGACCGGTGCGCATACGTACCGGTACAACCGGAGCAGGAGAATTATGAGCGACAAGCACATTGCCGTAGCAGGCGCCACCGGCGTGGTGGGCCGCCAGATGCTGAAGGTTCTTGAAGAGCGCGACTTCCCGATCGCATCGATCAAGCTGCTGGCCTCGGAACGATCCAAGGGCGTCAAGCTGCCCTTCAAGGGCGAAAGCCTTGAAGTCGAGGTGCTGGGTGAAGACTCTTTCAAGGGAGTCGACATCGCACTCTTCAGTGCCGGCGGCGGCACGAGCAAGCACTATGCGCCGCACGCCGCCCGCGCGGGCTGCGTCGTGGTGGACAACTCGAGCGCCTGGCGCATGGATCCCGAGGTCCCGTTGGTGGTGCCGGAGGTCAACCCGGACGCCATCCAGGATCACAAGGGCATCATCGCCAATCCGAATTGTTCGACCATCCAGATGGTCGTGGTGCTCAAACCGATCCACGATGCGGCGCGCATTCAGCGTGTGGTCGTGTCGACCTATCAGGCCGTATCCGGCGCGGGTAGCGCCGCACTCAATGAGATGGATGCCCAGACCCGATCGGTGCTGGACGGCGATCCGCCGAAGTGCACCATCTTCCCGGTGCCGATCGCCTTCAACTGCATCCCCCAGATTCCGCACCAAAATGCCTTTGAATCCAACGGCTACAGCACCGAAGAATTGAAGATGGTCAACGAGACCAAGAAGATCATCGGTGACGCCAGCATTCGCGTCACCGCGACCACGGTGCGGGTACCGGTCCACACGGGCCACAGCGAATCCGTGAACATTGAGACCCAGAACAAGCTCACCGCCGCGGAAGCGCGCGCGCTGCTGGAAAAGGCGCCGGGTGTGGTGATCAAGGATGATCCGGAAAAGGATGTCTTCCCGACCGCGCTGGACGCTGCGGGCAACCACGACACCTGGGTCGGTCGTATCCGCGAGGACATCTCGCACCCAAGCGCGCTGGACATGTGGATCGTCTCGGACAATCTGCTCAAAGGCGCGGCCTGGAACGCGGTTCAGATCGCGGAGTTGCTGTAGGGACATTTCGGCGGAGACAGTCTTGGGCGTACCCGCATTATTGCTTGTAACCCCGGCCGTAGGGAGTGGTCTAAGATTTCTCCCTGCGGTCGAAATGACAAAGTAGGCACCCTGTCACTTCGGTCGTTCCCTTGTCACCCCGCCCCGTCTGTCACCTCGACCTGTCTGTCACCTCGACCAGAGGGAGAGGTCGGAAGGACTAGGATTTCTCCCTGCGGTCGCAATGACAACGCGTTGTTCCCTGTCCCCCTTCGAAGGGGGTGCCCGAAGGGCGGGGGATGTGACGCGCCGGCATGGGCTACGAAACAGAGGTTATGCGGGAGTCTACATCCCCCTTGATCCCCCTTCGAAGGGGGACAGGACGGCATGCATCTGGCATACGGTGTGCGCAAGCGTAGGTGAAGACACCGCTTACAGCATGATTTAGATCGTGCCTGAAACGAAGACATAAGTCGGCGCCGGTCCGCGTACTACGCGAACCGGCGCCGTTTTCATTTACATCGCGGAGAAGCCGCCGTCGATGACGAGTTCCGAACCGTTCATCCAGCGTGATTCATCCGACGCGAGGAAGAGCGCCACGTTGGCGATGTCTTCCGGCTGCCCGAGGCGGCGCATCGGAATCTCGTTGGCGATCGCCTTCTTCGAGTCGTCGTTCAGGTAGGGCGCCTGCAGCGGCGTGTCCACCATGCCGGGGTGGATGATGTTCGTGCGTATACCGTCCGGGCCGTACTGCACCGCGAGCGACTTCGTCAGCGAAATCAGCGCGCCCTTCGCGCAGGTGTAGGAATCCTGGGCAAGCGAGAAGCCGGCCAGCGCGGAGATGGATCCCACGAGGATAACCGAGCCGCCGCCGTTCTTCTTGAGCTCGGGGATGCCGTACTTGGTCAGGAAGAAGGGGCCCTTCAGGTTGATCGCCTGCACGATATCCCAGTTCTCTTCCGTGGTGTCGGTCACCGATTTGTCCCGGTCTTTCCAGAGCACACCGGCGTTCGCATAGAGCACGTCCAGCTTACCGAAATGCGCAACAGCTTCCTCGACGCAACGCTTCACGTCCGCTTCCTTGGCCACGTTGCCCGTGACCACGAGCGCGCCGCCACCGGCGGCTTCGACGACTTTCGCGGTCTCCGCCGCCGCCTCCGCATTCAGATCGAAGACCACAATCCTCCCGCCTTCCCGCGCGAATCGCTCCGCTGCGGCACGGCCCATGCCCATGCCTGCGCCGGTGATGATGACTACCTTGTCCTTCAACCGCATCGTATTCTCCTTCGCGCGTCTGGCGCGGTGTTGGACCCGTATTCTTGAACGCGGGCGCGTGCCGCTGCAAGCATGCAGGCCTCAGCGCTGCACCGACTCCACGTGAATCTCGATCGCGTCTCGCGCAGCCGCCGCGCGGGCCAAGGCGATCCGGACAGTCGCGCCGACCGCGAGTACATAGCCCCCCGCATTGCGGGAGGCCGTATCGATCACATGCCCCAAGGTGTCGCCGGGTTGCGCGAAAATCGTTACCTCCACCACCCCTGGCATCGCACGGACCGGTTCGATGGCATCGATCCCCGTTACGATGCCGCCATGCGTCGGGAGATAGGCAAGCGCAACGCCCAGATCGCGCGTGGCCATCAGCCGTGGAGGCGTGCCGGCCTCCACGGCCGCCGCTTGCAGATCGATTCCCAGGGCGTGGCGCAGCAGCAGTGCATCGCCCGGGTTCACTTCCGGATGCGCATCGGCCCAGGTGAGGACGGGCCCCTGGGGGGCCAGGATGAAGCTAAAGGCCAAGGGTGCATCCGCCGGTGGCATCACCCGCGCCGCCGCCCGGGCGTAGTCCAGCATCTGCATATAATGCGCGCCGCCCAGTTGCGACGGGGCCGACCGGGTCATCACCACCCGGTACATGCCTGCGGCCACCTCCTCACGCAGAATCTCCACCGCATGAAAGTCACGGCCGATTCGAAATCCCGTAACCCGAAACTGCGGCCCCGGCACTGGCGCCTGGACATACACCCCCGAAGCGCCAGATCCGCCGGGTTCTCCACCACCGCACACACGCCCACCAGCGCATCTTCCACGCCGCGCACCCACACCGTGCCACCAATCGTTTCCTGGGCGCGCACCGCGTCCGTCAGGTTGTCGGCGCGTAGCGTCGCGGCACAGGGGATATCCGCCGCCGACCAGGTCCCGCGCAACGCTTCCCAATCCATCGCCCTTCTCCCGTTTCCCGTGGCCCGAGGTAGTTGGCTGCCGACTGATCCGGCCCTCCATGCCGATCTTACCCGGCCCTGCTTCCGTGTGCTACCATCGCCTGCGCACAGCCATTGGAGGTTTCACATGTTCCACCTGCTGCGGACTTCGGCCGTCATCCTGCTCGCAACCCTGCTCACCGCGCCCACGCCGGACGCCGCCGCGGAAACCGGTGCCGAGGCCGATCTATCCCCAGCCAAGGGCGACTGGCTGCTCTACCATCTCCCAGCCGAGATGCCGCACCTGAACCCGATCACCAGCAGCGATGCATACGGCTCGCTGGTGATGAACCATATCTACGACACCCTGCTCGAACGTAACCCGGAAACCCTCGAGCAGGAGCCGGGACTCGCCGAGTCCTGGGAAGTCTCCGAGGACCACCTCGTCTACAGCTTCAAGCTGCGCGAAGGTGTCACCTTCTCCGACGGGCACCCCCTGACCGCGCACGATGTGAAGTTCACCTTCGAGAAACTGATGGATCCCGCGACCGACGCCGCGGCCCTGCGAAACTATTTCTCGGACATCGTCGAATGCGAGGTGCTGGATGACTACAACATCCGCTTCACCGCGGACCGCGTTTACTACCTGCACCTGGTCCAGTTGGGCAACTACCTGCACGTCATGCCGAAGCACATCTTCGAAGAGGGTAACTTCAACGATCACCCGAACAACCTCAAGCCGGTGGGATCCGGCCGCTTCGTGCTCGAGAGCTGGAACACCGGACTCGACCTGACCCTCGCGCGCAACGCGCAGTACTGGGGTGAGGCCGCCGGCAAGACCCCGGTCTATTTCGACAAGATCATCTTCAAGATCATCACCGACGACAGCGCACAGTTTCAGGTGCTGTCACGGGGCGACCTCGACGTGGCGGGCCTGCGCGCTGAAGACTGGGAACAGCGCGCCAACACCGACAAATTCAACGCGGCATTCAACAAGTACACCTATTACCGCGGTGCGTACTGGTACATCGGCTGGAATCTGCGCAAGCCGCAGTTCGCCGACAAGGAAGTGCGCCAGGCCCTGGCGATGCTGATGGATCGTGAGCTGCTGCTCGAAACCATGCTCTACGGTCACGGTCGCGTGATCCACGGTACCTTCATGCCTGGCACCCCGGAAAACGACGAGAGCATCGAGCCTTGGCCCTTTGACCCGGAAGCTGCCATCGCGAAGCTGGAGGCCGCCGGCTGGACGGATACGAACAGCAACGGCACGCGCGACAAGGACGGGGTCGAATTCGTCTTCGACATTCTGATCACCCCAAACAACACCAACGCGGAAACCATTACCACCATCTACCAGGAAGAACTCGCCCGCGCGGGTATCACCATGAACATCCGCCGCGAGGAATGGGCCACGATGATCGAGCGCGTCGACAAGCGCGAGTTTGACGCGATGACCGCGGGCTGGTCCATGGACGCGGACCCCGATCCCTACCAGCTCTTCCACTCGTCTCAGGCGGACAAGGGGTCCAACTACCCCGGCTTCGTGAACGCGGAAGCGGACGCGATTATCGAAGCCGCCCGCCAGAGCTTCGACCTCGACGAGCGGACGCAACTCTACCTGCAATTCGACCGTATCCTCCACGAAGAGCAACCCTACGTCTTTCTCTTCCAGCCGCGGTCGCTGGCCGCAGTCGCGAAGCGTGTACATGGCGTGGTCTTCCACGAGTCCTTCCCGGTACGCCCACGCGTCGAGTGGTATGTGCCGCGGGGCCTTCA
>JAUIKJ010000057.1 GCA_030430835.1 Candidatus Hydrogenedentota bacterium | reverse complement strand
CGAAGGCCCGGGAGTGACGAGATGACCGTGACGGTAAATGGTGAAGCGCACGACCTTACGGCGGACACAACCATCAGCGCACTGCTCGAGTCGCTTGGACTTAACGCCAAGACCACGGTCGTCCAGCGCAACGACGACATCGTGCAGCAACAGGATCACGCGACCACCGTGTTGTCCGATGGCGACGTGCTTGAGCTGGTGCGCTTCGTGGGCGGCGGCTGATGACGCTCGATGCACGGCTGGCGCGCCTGCGCCAGGCCGACCTCTACGTGGTAATCACCGAAGCCTACTGTGCCGGGCGCCCGGCACTCGCGGTGCTCGACGCCTGCCTGGAGGCGGGCGTACGGCTGGTGCAGTTCCGCGAGAAAGCCGGAAGTGCGCGCCACCTGCTCGAACAGGCCAAGGCCTTCCGCACGCGTACCGAAGCCGCGGGTGCCCTGCTTATCGTGGATGATCGGGTCGACCTTGCGCTGGCCTGCGGCGCGGATGGTGTACACCTTGGACTGGACGATTTGCCGGTGGCCGACGCCCGGCGCATCGCGCCGGATCTCATCGTGGGCGCCTCGACGCACAACCGGGACGAGGCCCTTGCGGCACAATCCGCCGGTGCGGGCTACGTGAATATCGGCCCCGTCTTCGCCACGCAGACCAAGGATGTACCTGGCGGCGCCATCGGCCCCGAGGCCATCGCCGCAATCGCGCCGCACCTGACCATTCCCTTCACCTGCATGGGCGGTATCAAGCAGCACAACGTGGGCGAGGTACTGGCGCAGGGCGCGCGCATTGCCGCGGTCGTGACCGCCGTGACGGCGGCGGACGACGTGTGCGCCGCGGCATCCGAACTGCGCGCCGCCATGTTGCAGGGGCGCGGGGAACAATAGTTAACGGCGGCAGGGACAACGCCGCTGCCGCCGCACGATGGGTTACTGCGCGTCTCGCCGCTTAGCCGATCACGCCACCGACCAGATCGTTGAAGAGGCCGGTGATCAGTTCGGTAATGACCGCGAGAATCTGCTCCAGAAAACCATCGAGTAGACCATCCAGAATTTCCAAAACGTGACTCCTTATTCAGTTATGTGTGTGTGTATTCTTCGGTTTCGTTCGTCGCCTTGGCCATGGCTGCCCATCCTACCCACGGCACCCCGCTTCGTTACGGCCCACAGCCGCAGAGGTGAAGCGCGATGACGGGTATCGAACCCCGTAATACCCGCTGGGTGTACAATCGTTACACATGAACACGCTTGCATCGCTGCTGAAGCAGAAAGAGATACTCGTCGCCGATGGTGCATGGACCACGGAACTGCAACGCCGTGGCCTTGCTCCCGGCACGGTTCCAGAGCGATGGAACACGGACGACCCCAGTGCAGTTCGCGCACTTGCGCGGGCCTACGCCGCCATTCCCGTCGACGTGATCACCTCGAATACTTTCGGCGCGAATCGCATGCGCGTGGGGGATGCGGCCGCTGCGCTGAACGAGCGCGGTGTAGGAATCAGCCGAGAAGCAGCGGGTCGGACATGCCTACTCGCGGCTGCGCTTGGTCCCGTGGTCGATAGCGAGAAGGACGCGCGCAGACAGGCGCTCGAAGATCACTTGCACGCCCTGCAATCGGCAGGCGTAACGACCTGTGTATTCGAGACGCAGATCGATGTCGGGGATGCGGTCTTCGCGGTGACCTGTGCACGCGCGCTGGGGATCACGCCGATCGTATCGTTTACCTTCCAGCGTGACCGCCCCGGCGCCTTGCGCACGCACTGCGACAGCGACCCGGAACACGCAGCGGCCGCGGTACTGGAGGCTGGGGCCATTGCCAGCGGCGCCAATTGTTGCGATGGCCCCGAGATGGTACACGAAGCCATCCGCAGCATGGCCAAGGCCCACCCCGGCGCGCCGCTCTGGGCCAAACCGAACGCAGGCGTACCCGCGCGCGTTGAGGAAACCTACGTCTATCCCGAGTCGCCCCAAAGCATGGCGGCATGGGCCGTGCATCTCGCCGATGCGGGCGCGCGGATCATCGGCGGCTGCTGCGGTTGCGGTGCGGATCACATCGCGGCAATGGCCGCGGCCCTCCGCGGGGCTACTCGACCGTAACGCTCTTGGCGAGGTTCCGCGGCTGATCCACGTCCCGTCCCAGCGCGAGCGCCACGTAGTAGGCGAAGAGTTGCAGTGGCGACGCGACCACGAGCGGACTGAAGGCGTCCGTACAGGGCGGCACGTGAATCACGTCGTCGCTCACTTCGGCAATCTCGGCGTCGCCTTCCGTCGCGATACTGAGCACATGCCCATTGCGCGCGCGGATCTCCTGGATGTTCGAGGCGAGTTTGTCGTAGACCGGCCCCTGTGTGGCGATGCAGACGACGGGAATCCCGTCGGTCACGAGCGCGATGGGGCCATGTTTCATTTCTCCCGCCGCATAGCCCTCAACATGGATGTAGCTGATTTCCTTCAACTTCAACGCGCCTTCGAGCGCACTCGGAAAATTGAAGCCGCGGCCGATGAACATGGCGTTCCGCGCCTGTGCATAGCGCGGTAGTCGCGCGATGGCTTCGATCGCCGGCGCGCGGTCAATCGCCCATTGAACCTTGCCGGGAAGCCCGCGCATCTCCACCAAATGTTGCGCGACGGCTTTGGCGTCCATCATGCCGCGCAGCGCGGCGACCTGCAGTGCGAAGAGCGCCAGCACCATGATCTGCGCGGTGTAGGCCTTGGTCGATGCCACACCGATCTCCGGCCCGGCCTGCAGGTAAAGGAGGCCGTCCGCTTCCCGCGCGATACTCGATCCCGGCACGTTGATCACCCCGAGCACCATGGCCCCCGCGGCTTTCGCGAGACGCACCGCCTCGAGCGTGTCCGCCGTTTCACCGGATTGACTTACGGGGATCACGAGGGTATCCGAATCCAATACGGGGTTTCGGTAGCGAAACTCCGAGGCCACATCGACTTCCACCGGCACGCGCGCGAAGGTCTCGATGAGGTACTTGCCAATCAATCCTGCATGCCACGCGGTGCCGCAGGCCACGATTTGTATGCGGCGAATCGCAGGCAGCGCCTCGGCGATCCCCCCCAACTCCGGCAGCACCACGCGATCGTCCTGCGTATACGCACCCAACAGCCGCTCCAGTACCGCCGGCTGCTGATGGATTTCTTTCAGCATGAAGTGCGGGTAGCCCGCCTTATCGGCGGCCGCTTCGTCTTGGCCCGCGGTTTCGATACGCAGCGGCACCACGCCGCCCGCAAGTGTTTCGAGGTGACAGGTGTCCGGCGTCAGTTCACAGAGTTCGCCAGTGCCGAGATAGATCACCTGTCGCGTGTGCGGCAGCAGCGGTTGCACATCCGAGGCGAGATAGTGGGCACCATCGCCAATCCCTACCACCAGTGGACTGCCCTGCCGCGCGCCGACGAGCACGCCCGGCTCATCCGCGCAGATCACGGCGAGGGCGTAGGCGCCCTGCACCTCATCGAGTGCGGCGCGCACAGCGTCCAGCAGACGCCCGCGATAATGCTTCCGAAACAGGTGCGGCAACACCTCGCTGTCGGTCTCGCTCCGGAAGCAAACGCCCTCGGCAAGCAGCGCCGCCCGCAGTTCACGGTAGTTCTCGATGATGCCATTGTGAACCACGGCGATGCCGCAATCCCCATCGAAGTGCGGATGCGCATTCGCTTCGGTCGGTCCGCCATGCGTGGCCCAGCGCGTATGACCGATGCCCGTGCCGCCGGGCAGCGGCTGCGTTTCCGTCTTCGCGGTCAGCGCTGCAATCTTCCCCGGGTTCTTGCAGGTATGCAGCGCGCCGGATGCAGCGGTGGCCACGCCCGCCGAGTCATAGCCGCGATACTCCAGCCGCCGCAGCCCATCCAGGAGGATCGGCAGGGCCGTGTCCTCCCCGGTGAATCCCACAATGCCGCACATCTTCGGGTACCTCGTTGCGTTCTCAGCCCTTGAACCGCCGTGCCCCTATGGTAACAAAGGTCCCCGCTTGACTGCTTTCGCCGTGCTGCGCCAGAGTGTGGCGAGGACGCCACGTGGGGAGAGAGTTTCATGAAGGGGATCATTCTGGCCGGCGGCGCGGGCACGCGCCTGCATCCGCTCACCATCGCCGTGAGCAAGCAACTGCTCCCGGTCTACGACAAACCGATGATCTATTATCCGCTCAGCACCCTGATGCTGGCCGGGATACGCGATATCCTGCTGATTTCGACCCCGCACGATCTCCCGATGTTCCAGCGCCTTTTGGGCGATGGCGCGCAGTGGGGCCTCGCCATCACCTACGCCGAACAGCCGCGCCCGGAGGGCCTCGCACAGGCCTTCGTCATCGGTGAGGACTTCATTGGCGACGATGCCACCTGCCTGATTCTGGGCGACAACATCTTCTATGGCGGCGGTCTCACGGGTACCCTGCGCCAGGCGGCACAGACGTCGGAAGGCGCACAGATCTTCGCCTACTACGTGAATGATCCCGAGCGCTACGGTGTCGTCAGCTTCGACAAGACCGGGCACGCGGTCAGCCTCGAAGAGAAACCCGCGCACCCCAAGAGCAACTATGCCGTGCCCGGGCTCTATTTCTATGGCCCCGGCATCGCAGCGCGGGCCCGGGCCCTCGCACCGAGTGCCCGCGGCGAGTATGAGATCACCGATCTCAACCGCCAGTTTCTAGACGAAGGCACCCTGCGGGTCCAAACCCTGAGCCGGGGCACGGCCTGGCTCGACACCGGCACGAACCGCAGCCTGATGGAGGCGGGAATGTTCGTCCAGGCCATCGAGGAACGGCAGGGCCTCAAAATTGCCTGCCTCGAAGAAATCGCCTGGCGGCAGGCCTGGATCAACGCCGGCGCGGTCAACACCATCGCAGAGGGCATGGGCAAGAGCGCCTATGCGGCCTATCTCCGGCACATGCTGCAACGCGGACTCGACTGATACCGTCAGGTCTCCCCGAGCGACGTAAACGAAATTGTGCCGGGCGACGTCCAACCGGTGGAGACGCAGCGAAGGGCGCCGGTCTCGCCCCACGCCATGGCGACCTTCCCCAACCATAGGCAAGAATCGCCAGGTGACCGTTCCGGCAATCCCACGCGCAACGTTAACCCATTGGCAACGCAACAGTTGCACCATCGACTTCTGTGGCATACGCATTGCTCCGCAGTAGAACAGGAAGTGGTTGTTGATTGCGCATCACGGGTGTCGGCAATCATCTACCGAAGGGGAGAGGACATTGAGACGATCCTGGATACCCGCCGTCAGCGGCGCCGTGGCCCTCGTACTGGGTGCGGGCAGCATGGCGGCACTGCTGATCTCGAAGAAGACGCCTGCCGAGGCATCCGCCGAAACGGAAGAAAAGGCAATTCGGGTGGAGTTGCTTGAGGCAGTCCCCACGCGGGTGCCAGTCACACTACGCGGCCATGGCGAAATGCGGCCGATACGCGTTGCGCAGATAGCGCCCGAAGTCGCCGGGCGCGTCGTCAGCGTGCATCCGGACTTCGAGGTCGGGCGCAGCGTGCCGGCGGCTGCGGTGCTGTTTACGGTCGATCCCACGCTCTACGCGCGCCAAGTCGCGGAGGCAGAGGCGGCGGTGGCACAGGCCGGCGCAGCCTTGCGCCGAATCGAGGCGGACGCGGTACACGCCCGGCAACGGGTAAGCACCCTGGAGCGACGGGTCAGTTTGGCATGGGCGCAACTGGATCGCGCGGAGCAACTCGTCGCGCGCGGTATCGGCGCGGAGACCGAGCGCGAGTCCGCGGAGCAAAACCACATCGCTGCGCGCCAGGAACGGGATCAGGCAGCGCACACCGCGGAACTCGCTCCCATTCACCTCGAAGAAGCGCGCCGCGATCTTGACCTGGCGCAGTCCCGGCTGGAAACCGCGCAACACAACCTGTCGCTCACGGAAGTCCGTGCCCCCTTCGCCGGGCGCATCAAGAGCCGCAGTGTCGAAACCGGTCAATATGTACGGCCGGGGGAGGCCGCAGTGACGCTTGCAGACGATTCGGTACTTGAACTGCCGGTACAACTTGATGCGCGCGAAGCGAGCGCTTGGCTCCGCTTCGCGGGCCCACGCGACAACGAAAACTGGTTCGGCAACCTGGAAGCCGTGCCCTGCCGCGTGGCGTGGACCGAGTCGCACGAGCCCACCATGCACGAGGGCACCCTGGACCGGATAGAGAATTTTGATCCGGAAAGCCGCATGTTGACCGTGGTGATCCGGGTTGCCCCGGCCGCGTCGACCACCTTCCCCCTGGTAGAAGGCATGTTCTGCCGCGCAGAGATTCCCGGGCGCGACCTGGATGGTGTCTTTCAATTGCCCAAGACCGCCGTCACCTTCGACAACACGGTCTACCTTTCCGTAGAGAACCGTCTCAAGACTGTAGCGGTGACCCTCGCCCGTATCGACGATCACCACGCCTATGTCGCGGAGGGTATCGCGGCGGGCGATCAAGTCGTCACCACGCGTCTGGTGAATCCACTCGATCACTCCTTGCTGGAAACAGTCGAAACCGCCGGGGAGCCCTCGTAGTGGACGGCATGCTCGGCAGGCTGATCAGCAACCGCGTTCTGGCGAACGTGGTGCTGATCACGATCATCGCGGTCGGGGTGATGGCGATTCGCGGCATGGTGCGTGAAAGCCTGCCGAACATGAGCTTCGACGCGATCAACATTTGGATCGCGTTGCCCGGCGCCGATCCGGAGGAAGTGGAAGAGAGCATCTCGCGCCGCCTCGAAGCGGCGCTGGACGGGATGGAAGGCATCAAGCTTTTTCACACCTTCTCTTCGGATGGCGGCGCCTACGCCTACGTAGAGGTCGCTGACGGCCATGACCCAGAGCAGGTCAGGGACGACATCGAACAGGCGATCAACGGCATTACCACCTTTCCTGCGGAGGCCCGTCCGGCGAATATAACGATCGAGAAGGAAGACGAGGAGGTCATCAACCTCGCGCTGTGGGGCGAGCTCCCGGAGCGCCAACTCAAGGAATGGGCAGAGCGCACCCGCGCCGACCTCCAGCGTATGCCGGAGATTTCGCAAGTCTTGATTGGCGACACCCGCCCCTATGAAATCAACATCGAGGTGTCGCGCGAACGCTTGCGACAGCACGGTCTGACCCTGGCCGACGTGCGCCGTGCGATCCAGGCGGCCAACATGAACACCTCTGCGGGCGTCATCCGGTCGGAGGGCGAGGAGGTGCGCATCCGTACGGTGGGCAAGTACGACGATGGCCGGGCCTATGAGACGATTGTGGTGAAAGCCTCCGGCGATGGCGACATGGTGAGCCTGGGACAAATCGCCGAGGTGCGTGATGGCTTCACGGATGCACCGGCCTTTGGCTCGTTCAACGGGCACCCCTGTGTTCTGCTGGAACTGTACAAGACGCCGGGTGACGATTCGCTCCTAATTGCCGAGCGGGTGCGCACCTATGCCGCCGAGAAACAGAAGGAGCTCCCGGCCGGCCTCCACATCTCCCCCTGTTTCGATGAGTCCGAGTTCATTTCGGAGCAGATTTCGATGCTGGTGCGCAACGGCCTCATGAGCCTCGTGGTGGTGCTTGTGATCTTGTGGCTCTTTCTCGACTCTCGTCTTGCCTTCTGGGCGGCGATGGGCATCCCCATCTCGATCTGCGGCGCGATGATCGTCCTGTGGGCCACGGGCAACAGCATCAATCAGATTACGCTCGTCGCCTTTATCATTGTCCTCGGCATCATTGTTGACGACGCGATCGTGGTGGGCGAAGCAATCCTCTACCACCGCAAGCGCGGATGCGGCCCGCTGGAGGCGGCCGTCGCCGGTGTGCGCGAAGTGGGGGTGCCGGTGGTTGCCGCGGTCACCACCACCATTATCGCCTTCGTGCCGCTCATGTATGTGCCGGGTTTCATTGGCAGAATTATGGGGATCGCCCCGGTTGTGGTCATCGCGGCGCTGGCGGTGTCCATCGTCGAGTGTCTCTTCCTGCTGCCTGCACACCTAAACCACCTCCCCGCCAACAGCAATAATCCGCAAGAAGAGCCGCGCTGGAAACAGTGGCGGCGGGCGCCCAGCCAATGGCTCGAGCGCATGGCACACGTGCATTATGCCCCTTGGGCAAGCCGCGCCGTGAAGCACCGCTATGTCACCTTATGCTTTGGGGCGGCCGCGCTCATGCTCACCTTCGGCGTGGTGCAGGGTGGGCACGTGAAAGTCGATTTCTGGCCCCCCATCGACGGGACCTACATGGCGGGCTTCGTCGAGTTTCCCCAAGGTTCGCCCGCGGAAGTTACAGAACGCGCGCTCGCGGAACTGGAGGCCGGCTTCCTGCGCGTCGAAGAGCGCACGAAAACTTCGAGTGGCAAAAAGTTATCCCGCAATATTCACCGGCGCGTATTCTCGAGCGCGCCGCACGAGGGCCGGATACTGATCGAGATGATCGCGCCCTCGGAGCGCGGCATCCATTCTCAGGATGTGTCCGCCGCCTGGGAAGCGGCCACGGGCGCGATCCCGGGCGCGGTGGAAGTCTCGTTCTTCAATGAAAGCATAGGCAACGGCGGCGCCCCGATCGCCATCTGGCTCACCGCTACGGACATGAACGAATTGCGCGCGGCTGCGGAGACGCTCAAGGCCAAACTGCGTCGCTACGACGGTGTCTATGAAGTCCGGGATGACTTCCGGCCGGGCAAGACGGAGCTTCAGGTGACCCTGAAACCCGAGGCGCATACCCTGGGGATCAGCCTGGAGAGCGTGCGGCAACACCTGCGCGCGGGTTTCTACGGCGAGGAAGCCCTCCGCTTCCAGCGGGGCCGGGAGGATGTGCTGGTCCGTGTGCGCTATCCGGAGGATGAACGGCAGGGCCGGGGCGACCTCGAGGAGGCCCGCATCCTCACCGCCAACGGCAACGAGGTGCCGCTTCTCTCCGTCGCCGAGGTCACCCCCGTACAGGGCGCCTACTCAATCCGCGGCACAAATGGCCAGCGCCGCATCGCCGTGCTCGCGGCGGTTGACGCGTCGAAGACGACGCCGCAAGCCGTGATCAATGACCTGCGTGCGGGCTTCCTCGATACCATGGTCGCGGGCTACGCGGGCATGGGGTGGTCGCTTCGCGGATCGGCGGAAGAAAACGAAGAAACCCTCGGCGGTCTGCAGCGTGGTTTCGTGATCGCCCTTCTGGGTGTCTTCGTCATCATCGCGGCGACCTTCCGTTCATATCTGCAACCACTGATCATCATGGTCGTGATCCCCTTCGGACTCCTCGGCGCGGTGTTCGGGCACTGGGTCCTGGGAATTCCGATCACCTTCCTCAGCATGTTTGGCCTGATCGCGTTGATCGGCGTGGTTGTGAATGACGCCATCGTCCTCATCGAGTGCGCGAACGCCTACATCGCGCAAGGCCAGGATTTCCATGAAGCCGTGGCCGACGCCGGGCGCCGGCGCTTTCGCGCAATCTTCCTCACCACCGTGAGCACCTGCGGCGGACTCTTGCCGCTGTTGCTGGAGCAGGACCTCG
Organism: Candidatus Hydrogenedentota bacterium; assembly: GCA_030430835.1. Lineage (GTDB taxonomy): Bacteria > Hydrogenedentota > Hydrogenedentia > Hydrogenedentales > JAEUWI01 > JAUIKJ01. Next base: position 1,774 of record JAUIKJ010000057.1, on the reverse strand, counting down.
CCGCACAGATCGTCATTCCCATGGCGGCATCGGTGGCCTTCGGCGTCGCATTCGCCACCGTGATCACCCTGTTGTTTATTCCGGCGCTGCTCGCGATTCTCAATGACTTCCGGCGCGCGGCGCACCGGCTCCGTCACGGGGACTGGCCCGTGCCAAACGTGGTGGAACCGGCCTACCAGCGCGCGGTGGCCTTCCCGGCGCAACCCGCCGTGAAGCCTGCGTTCGCCGTGGACGGCAATGGTGCGCACGCAACCGCAACTGCGCATACGCCACTGGCCCACGCGGTGCGGGACGACGCCTGATCAGCTCCCCGGACTTGGTCTGGACCGTTGCTTTCCGCTACCGTGTGGGCGTTCGATTTACCCTTGTTCCGGACGAAAGCTGATCGCCATGCGCAGCACATGCTCACACCTACTTATCGCGATGCTCTTCGGCCTCCTGTGCGGGTGCCAATCGTCCGGCCTGGAGTCGCTTGCCCTCGCCCATGCGCACCAGACGCTGGAGGGCCCATCCACGCCGGATGAGGCGGCTGCGCAGCGACAACGCGAGAAGGATGCGGCAGCCAAGACCGGCGCGCCGGATGATTCCGCACCAGCAGATACCGAAGGGGAGAATGCGGCGGCCGATAGCGAGGGCGATTCCACCGTGTCGCCGATGGCGCCTGCGCTGGATGCGGCGCAGGTCTTCCGCGCGAACGCCGCGCAGCTCTTTCGAATGAGTTGGCAGACACGCACTCGCCTCCAGTTGCGCGGCACCGAAGTGCTGGAAGTCCTGCACAAGGTACAGATTGACGAGAACGGCGACCTCTCCCGCCGGGTTCTCTCGTCGCGCCAGCGCAGCAGCGCGCAGGTCGATTCCGGCGTGTCGGCCGGGGCCGACTGGGAAGCCGACGCGGAGACCTTGTCGGACCTGGTGTATGCCTACACCGTCACCTCGATGGGTGCGGTGGCCCGCGCGGTGGATGGACAAGCGGTGATCCCGATGGCGGGCGGCCTGCAGAGCGTGAGCGGGCCGGATGCAGTGATCCCTGGGGATCGGGTGACCATGGAGTTTTCACACGCCGGTGAATTGAAGGCACTCTATGTGGAAACGATGCTGGACGCGTCGCCGGTTTCCGGGGAAGTTCACTATCGGAAGCTGCCCCATGGCCCCGCCTATCCCGCGCGCGCGCAACTCAAGCATCCCGTGCGGGAACTCCAGGCCACGGTCGAGAGCTTTAGTTTCCGTACCTTTTGAACACGGCGCGGGACGCCGGTGAATCCTGCGGGCGGCCGCGCGCGTCTATGCAATCACAACCACGCCAACCCGGGTTCAACTGGATGAAACGACGCTATAAGATTATCGTGGGCATGACCACCGGCCTGATTCTGTTGTGGTGTGCCATTGGGATTGCCGCCGCCTATGCCTTCGCCCATGTCGCGCGCGGCGGTACCATTGCCGAGGTCGCCGACATTGCCGGTACGCCGGTCGAACAGCTAACGCTGCGAACAAGTGACGGCGTCGGCATTTCGGCTTGGCACGTAAAGAACAATCCGGATCGCGTGGTAATCTTTGCGCACGGCATCGGCTCCAACCGGAAGCAGGGCAACCGTAGCGCGGTCATGTACCAGGACTGGGGTTACAGCCTGCTGATGGTCGATGCGCGTGGCCATGGCATGAGCGATCCCGCGCCCTGCACCGTGGGCTGGAACGAACGCCTCGATCTCGCCGCAGCCTATGCCTTCGCGCAGAATGCGGGTTACAAGACCATCGCGGCACACGGCATTTCCATGGG
>JAUIKJ010000056.1 GCA_030430835.1 Candidatus Hydrogenedentota bacterium | reverse complement strand
CCTGGATCCTCGAGTCCAACGAGGCGATGAAGAGCATCATCGCGGCACTCGGCGGACGCCAGTCCAAGCGCTACCGCGTCTACGAGAAGGCGCTCGCCTGACTGCCCGTGACGCACGCGGCCCGCCAGGCGCCCGGCTTCCGTGGTCGTGACAACATCTGCGATCAGGTTGTGCTTCTCTTCCGGGTCTTCCTGCAGGTCGTAGATTTCGTAGCGGTCATAGATGCCGTGGAACTGGGTGAACTTGTAGCGGTCCGTGCGTAGCCCGAGCACCGTCGGCGTCTGCGGAAAGCTCCGTTCCCAGAAATAGGTGTAGAGCCAGGCATCCTGGCCCGGTGAGCTCTCGTCTGCGAGCACATCCCAGAAGGACTGGCCCTGCACCGTCTCCGGCGTCTCGAGTCCCGCCGCATCAAGGAAGGTGGGGCAGAAGTCGGTGTTGAGTACCATCTGCTTCCTGCGCTGTCCCGCCGGGAAAAGCGCCGGACAATGTACAATTAACGGTACGCGAATCGACGCTTCGTACATGGTGCGCTTGTCGATGAGCCCGTGTTCGCCAAACTGAAATCCGTTGTCGGAGGTGAACACCAGCAGCGTCGATTCCAGCAGGCCCTGTTCGCGTAGCGTCGTCACGATGCGGCCGACGCTGTCATCCACGGCGCGCATCGCCTCCGCGTAGCGCTTCGTGAATTCGTCGAAGGTGTCGCGCTTGTTGTAGAGCCCATCGACCCCGTGCCAAGTGTTGCGCTGCTCGCGGACCCAGTCCGGTTTTCCAGCATAGTTTTCATCGGTATCCGCGTAGGTGCTGGGACGGGGGTAGGCCCGGTCGGCGTAGCTGTCCTTGTGGCGCTCCGCCGGGCTGAAGTTGTCGTGTACCGCCTTGTGCGACACGTACAGCATGAAGGGCGACGCGTGTTCCTGTTCCAGGAACTCGACGGCATAGTCGGTGATCAGATCCGTCGTATAGCCCTCCCGCTTCACCTGTGCACCGTCGATGTTGAAGGTCGGGTTGTAATACACGCCCTGCCCGCGGAAGGAGATCCAGCGATCAAAGCCGGGGCGGGGGGCATCGCTCGAACCGCCCATGTGCCACTTTCCGACGAAGCCCGTTTCGTATCCCGCTTCCTGCAGACGCTTCGGAAAGGTCGGCAGGTCGGCAGGCAGCGGCGTCCGGTTGTCGAGCACGCCATGCGCGTGCGCCCACTGTCCGGTGAGAATGGAGGCGCGGCTCGGCGAGCAAAGCGAGGTGGTGACGAAGGCATTCTCGAAGAGCACGCCGTTTGCGGCAAGCGCGTCCAGGTGGGGCGTATCGAAGTAGGGATTGAGCATGCCCAGCGCGTCAAAGCGCTGGTCGTCGATGAGTATGAAGACCATGTTTCGCTGCGTATCCGACGCCGTGGCGGCGCCCGCTACCGTCAACAGCAGCGCAAGCATTGCGATCATTCGCATTTGTCTTTTCCTCCCGGTTGGTCTTGATTGTCCGTGCGCACCGCCACGGGCGCGATTTCGTGCGCTTCACAGGCCCACGCCGCCAGCATCAGCGCGCCGCGCTTGCCATGCGTGCCCGATTCCAGCGCGGTGCCCACGCAGGAAGGACAGCCTTCCTTGCACGGGCAGTCCTGCAACAGCGCGATGGCCGCCGCGAGGAGCCGGCGGTGATTTGCGTGCAGTTTCTCGCTCAAGCCTACCCCACCGGGATAGCTTTCGTACAGGAATATCGTAGGGCATTGCGTGACCGGCGCGCGCAGGTTCGCCTGCGCCAAAATATCCGTTGGGTCGCAGAGCACCTGCACCGGGGCCACCTGCCGCAGGGTGTTCGCCAGCGCGTTGAGCGCCTCGCCCAGCTCTTCCTGATCGATCTGAAACTGATCCGCGGTGTCGTCGGGGAACTCCAGCCAGTAGGACATGGTGTGCATTGTGGTCTCGGGCAGGTGTATTTCGCCCCAGCCGACGTTTTCGTGCGTGCCGAATTTGATTTTCTTGTACATCACCGGAAGCCAGGTCACGCTCACCTCGCCCAGGCAGCGTTGCACACGGTGTACGGGCGCTTGTTCCAGCGTGTCGATAATTTTCAGTTCTACTTTCGTTTCGGCGTCAGTGTAGTAGTCCGTCTCGACCGGGCGCGCGTAGGCCTTGCGATCGTCGAGGTCGAGGTCTTCGATGGTGTACTGCTGGCTCTGGTGCATGTAGATGGCGTTCTTGTAGACCTCCACCGGTGCCGCGAAGAAGTCCACTTCGCCGATGACCCGGCCATTGTCCGTCACGTCGAGGATCACCACGTTTCCCGGTGCGGCCGTGCGCAGGCTGATTTCCTGCGCGGGATAGGTGTCGGCGCTCCAGTGCCACTTGTCTTTGACCTTGCGCAGGACCCGGTTCTCGACGAGGTAATCCAGGATCTCGCTGGTCGAGTGGGCGTCCAGCCCGAAGCCTTCGCCTTCGACGAAGGGCAGTTCGAAGGCGGCGCACTTGATATGACTCGTCGCCACGATGAGGTTGTTCGGATCCACCGTCGCGCTTTCCGGTGCCTGCTCAAAGAAGTACTCCGGATGCGCGATGATGTACTGGTCGAGCGGTGCGCTCGTGGCAATCAGCACCACCAGCGCTACGTTGTTCCGGCGCCCCGCACGCCCCGCTTGCTGCCACGTGCTCGCCACGCTGCCGGCGTAGCCGGTCATGATGCAGACGTCCAGTGCCCCGATGTCCACGCCCAGTTCCAGCGCATTCGTACTGACGACCGTCATCACCTCGCCCTTGCGCAGGCCCTGCTCGATCGCCCGCCGTTCCGTGGGCAGGTAGCCGCCGCGGTAACCGCGTACCAGGTTGTGGTCACGTCCCAGACGGCGTACGGCTTCCTTCAGGTAGGTAGTCAGTACCTCCACCCGGAGACGGCTCCGCGTGAAGATGATCGATTGAATGTTCTTGGAGATCAGGCTGGTCGCGAGGCGGCTCGCTTCCTTCACGGCCGACTTGCGGATACCGAGCTCCGGTTCGACGACCGGCGGGTTGTAGAACAGGAAATGCTTCTCGCCCGCGGGCGCGCCGTTGTTGTCGATCAGGGTTACCGGCCGTTCGATGATGCGCTGAGTGATCTCGCGCGGATTGGCGATGGTCGCGCTGCAACAGATGAACTGCGGGTTGCTGCCGTAGAAGTTGCAGATGCGCTTCAGGCGCCGCAGCAGATTTGCGAGGTGACTTCCGAACACACCGCGGTAATGGTGGATCTCATCGATCACGATGAACTCGAGGTGCTCAAAGAAGCGAATCCAGATCGTGTGGTGCGGGAGGATGCCCGTGTGCAGCATGTCGGGATTCGTCACCACGATGTTGCCGGCGCTGCGCACCGCCTTGCGCGCGGAGGAGGGCGTGTCGCCATCGAAGGTGAAGGTGCCAATCTTGACCTCGATGTCTTCAATGGTCGATTTCAGTTCGCTGACCTGATCCTGAGACAGGGCCTTGGTCGGGAAGAGGTACAGTGCCCGCGCTTTCGGGTTTGCGATCAGCCGGTTCAGCACCGGCACGTTGTAGCACATCGTCTTGCCGGAGGCCGTCGGGGTGACGACGCAGATGTCCTCGCCCGCCAGGGCGGCATCGATGGCCTCACGCTGGTGGGTGTAGAGATCGTGGATACCGCGCTTGCGCAACCCCGCCACCAGCCGCGGTTCCAGCGCCTCGGGGAAGCCGCCGAAGCGGGCCGGGCGCGGTGGAATCGTCTTCCAGGTGGTCAGATTCCGGCGGAATTCACTGTCCTGACGCAGGCGGTCTAGGGTTTGGGCAACATTCATGGCGCAGCCAATCTCCTGAATCTGAATATAACATCAGTATATCGACGATGCAAGCTCAGCAAAGACCGGGACACCAACGCATCTTGCAGCCCCAAGCACTTGACGCTACAATCGATACAACTACCCGCGCCCACCAGACAGGACCGAAAATTGAGCCCCTCCGCGACACAACCCCCCCCTGGATTCGAGCTGGTTCTTCACAAGGACAACAGCGTCAGCGAGCGATTTCCCGTGCCCGCGGTGGGGCTGGTCATTGGCCGGAGCTCGGAATGCGGCATTACCTTGGCCGACCAACTGGTGTCCCGGCGACACGCAAAGGTAGAGCACGTCCCGGAAGGGCTCCACGTTACCGATCTCAAGTCGAGCAATGGCATCCAGATTAACGGCGTAGCGATGACCGAGGGACTCTTGCGGGAAGGCGATAGCCTGCGCGTGGGCCATGCCCTCTTTCGCGTCGCCAAGACCGCCGAATCGTCGATTGGCCATTCCATTATCTCCCCGGCGCGCGCGGAAGAGATCTACGAAAGCATGGTCAGCGAAGCCTCAGATTCGCGCCTGCCGATTCTCTACCGCGCCGCGCAGCTGCTCGGTGACGTCTTCGATCTCGACGATCTGCTCGCGCAGATTCTGGCGCTCATCTTCGAGGCGCTCCCGGTGAAGCGCGGCTATGTGCTCACCCTTGATCCCGATGCCGTAGAGCCGCAGATTCGCGCGGCGCGTTCGGACGAGAAGGGGGAACAGGGGCCGCCACTCAGCCATACCCTGATTCAGCATGTATTCGACAGTAAAGACGCCATGCTGACGCTGGATGCTCAGGCGGACAGCCGTTTCGATCAGGCGGCGAGTATCGTGGGTCACGAGATCCATGCCGCCATGTGCGCGCCACTCTGCGGCCGACAATCCGTCGTCGGCGTGATTTACGTGGACTCCGGTGCGGTATCACGCCGCTTTGAGAAGAAGGACCTCGAACTGCTCGCGGCCATCGCACGGGTGGTGGGCGTTGCAGTGGAGAACGCGCGGCTCTACCAGGAAAATGTCGAGCGCGAGCGGCTCGTCGCCATCGGCGAAGCCACCGCCGGCCTCGGTCATTGCATCAAGAACATCCTGACCGGTATCCGCGGCGGTGGCGAGTTCATCAACATGGCCATCGAGAACAAGGAACTCAAGTACGTCGAGCGCGGGTGGCCTATCCTGCGATCCTCCATCGATCGGATCGACAACCTCGTCCTGAACATGCTCAGCTTTTCCAAGGACCGGGCGCCCGACCGGCAACTGGCGGATATGAATGCCCTCGTGCGCGATACCCTCGAGATGCTCGGACCGCGGGCGCGGAAGTATAACGTCGAACTGGCCTTCACGCCCGACATGCACGGCCACGCCGAAATCGATGCGCGCGAAATCTACCGCGTGATCATGAACCTCGTCATCAACGGGGTGGAAGCCTGTCAGGAAAGCGGCGGCAAGGTGACCGTTTCCGTCGTCAGCGCGGAAGACGGCTGCACCCTGAAGGTCAGCGACAACGGCTGCGGCATTCCGCCGGAGATTTTGCCGAAGCTGTCCCAGGCCTTCGTCAGCAGCAAGGGCTCCTCCGGCACCGGCCTCGGCCTTGCATGCAGCTACAAGATCGTCCGCGAACACGGTGGCCGCATCGACGTCCAGAGCGAAGTCGGCAAAGGCACCACCTTCACCGTATTTCTTCCCTGCGAAATTCGCTCCGGTGTACCCACGCAGCGCTTCGAGACCAGCGGGTAAGGCTGAAGGAAGCGCAACGCTGCGAACTTGGCAATGTGCATCAACGGGCCCGGGATGGTTCTGCCGGGTTCTGAATCCCGGCCGTCGCGGGAACGACGTACGCGGTGTGGTTCTTATCTAACCCGTCCTCCCCGCGAAGGCGGGGATCCAGTGCGCGAAGCGCCAGGACATACGTCGCGCCCTCAGACGCGTCGATCCTTCCAGCGCCGCTGCACCATCGCCTCGGCTTCCTCCCGGGTCGTGATTTTGCCTTCCAGTTGTGCGTCTTCCACCGCAGTCAAGATTGTTTTGAAGATGGGTCCCGGAGTATAGCCCAGCGCGATCAGGTCCTCTCCTGTGATCAAAGGCACGGGACGAACCTCCTCCGGTTTCAAGTTCGCCTTGTACTCGCGCACTTCGTCGACGATGCTGAGGTCGCCGTGGCTGGCGATGCAGTCCATGCGGCAAAGATCGAGTAATTCGTCAAAGCCGTCTTCGCGTACGAAGCGGCGGCGCTTGGCCTCGCGCATTTGCGGGATTGCCGCGAGGCGCATGTGCTGGTCTACCAGCCACTCCACGCGATCCGTGTCGTGATTGGAAAACTTAAGGCGCTGGCAGATCTGGCGCGCCATACGCGCACCGACCTTGTCGTGGTGATTGAAGCGGATGCGGTCCTCGAAGGTCTGGGTCTTGGGCTTGCCCACGTCGTGCAGCAGTGCGCCCATCGCCAGCGTTGCGGACGGGCTGTCCAGTTGCTTGAGTAGCAGCAAGGTATGCACGAACACGTCGCCCTCGGGATGATAGGCCTCCGGCTGGGCGACCCCCTTCATCGCCGAAATCTCGGGCAAGACCTGCCGCAACAACCCGGATTGATCCAGCAGTTGAAAGGCGTGCTGGGCGCCGCCTTCACACAGCATCTTCAGTAGCTCGTCCCGCACGCGCTCCGGACTGGTCTTGGCTATTCTCGGGGCATAGGCATGAATCGCGGCCTGGGTCGCTTCATCGATCGCAAAGCCGAGCCGGGCGGCGAAACGTACCGCGCGCAGCATCCGCAGGTGGTCCTCACGAAAGCGCTGCTCCGGCACGCCCACGCAGCGCACCACCCCTGCATTCAGGTCAGCACGCCCGCCCACCAGATCAACCACCTCCTCCTTGCGCGGGTCGTAGTAAAGGGCATTGATGGTGAAATCGCGGCGTGTTGCGTCTTCGGTCAGGTTGGCAAAGGTCACTTCGGCGGGATGCCGTCCATCCAGGTAGGGGCCGTCGTCGCGAAAGGTGGCGACTTCGTACTGGCCCTCGTCACGCACGATCGTGATGACGCCGAACTGCTTGCCCACCGCGAAACTCCGGGGGAAACGGGCCTGGACCTGGTCGGGCGTGGCGTCCGTGGCGATGTCGTAATCCTTCGGCGGCACGCCGAGCAGGCGATCACGCACACACCCCCCCGCAAAGAGCGCCCGGTGTCCCTCGGCGCGCAGTGCCTTGCAGACGGCGCGCGCGCCCGACTCAAGCGGATCCATCGGGCGGGACCACGGGGTTGGTGGATGTCGCATCGCCGTCGCCCTGGCGGTGTCGCTGCCGCTGGCGGGTGGTGTAGCCCCAAGACACGACCAACAGAACCACCGCTGGTGCGGCAAAGGTCAGGAACTGGTAGAAGGGTGAAAGGTCCCGGAAGCGGATGAACGCCAACAGCAGCACAAATCCGAAGAGGCCAAAGGCGCCCCAACGGTAGCGGCTCTCGCGGAAGACCCAGCCCAATGCGATCGCGGCCGTCGCCATCCCGAGGATATAGAGAATCAGGAGGTCGTGCGGACTCCACTCGTAGAGCCCCATTAGCCCAAGCACACCCGCGGCGACGATCAGGGCCGTCCGCACGCCGCGTTCGAGCGGGAGGTAGGGATGTTCCTCGTAACGCTGCAGGAGGATGAGCAGCCGTTCCGTGCCCACGAAGGTGAGCAGGAAGAGCGGGAAATAGACGGGAAACATTGCGGCCTTCGCCAACGGCGCGTCCGGATTATACAGTGCGATGTAGAAGCTCACCCCCGCGACACCCATGGCGAAGATACCCGAGGTCTTGATCGCCGGCAGCCGCACCAGGGATCCCGCCAGCAGCAGCGCCATCGCGAGTGCCCCCTGTGCCGCGGGCGCTTCCACGGCGTCGAGCCGGACCGCCAGCAGGGTCGTGAACATGAAGGTGGCCGCGAGATAGGGCAGCGCCGCGACAACGTGGTGTTCGAGGTCGGAGCCTTCCGGATGGAAGCGCATCAGGTAGCGTTCCCACGCCCACGCGCCAATATAGGTGAAGAGCGCCACCAGCACGGTATAGGTCGCGAAGTTCGGCTGCGCAGCGAAACCCGTGATCGGAAGCCAGAGAAACACGTGAAAACACACGTGCGAGGCCACGAGCAAAAGCACACTCGCCACGTCGATCTGCGGCGTACGCAACACGATTCCCGCGATCGCCATCGCCGCCGCTTCCAGCGCAAGAAGGTAGGGCAGCACGGGATTGTCGCTGAAATCGATGATGGTAATCGTCAACAATACGATCGAGGCAGCCGAAGCATGAATGATCGCGAGCGATGCGTTGTGTACGTCCAGCACCGTGTCCGCCAGAAACCATTGCCCCTTCACGGTTCGTTCTTCCGGGGCGAGCCGGCGCACAAACTTTTCATAGAACCACGCGACGATGACGAAGGCAACGGCCACGCCGATGGCGCTGAACCAGTTCGATGGCATCTCCCAGCCGCGGAAGGTGATGCTGATGTCGCCGGTCGTGAACACGAAGGACAACAGGCATGCGGCCGTCGTAATGCCCATCAGTCCGATGCCCAACACTTTAAAGGTGACAATGCCGCTGCGGCGGTAGGAGAAGGCCAAACCAAGCGATTCCAGCGCCATGGCCACCAGCAGCTTTTCCCCGCTGAGGTAGGCCTGCAGCGAGAGCGTAAACATGACGACCGCCTTCGCCACGAAAATCTGATACAGGTAATTGCGTTTGGGGCCGGAGACATGAGCGGCTGCCGCGATCCCCAGCAGTCCGACGGTCAGCCCCAGGCGGAACATCCATTCGTACTCAACGTAGACCTCGCGGATCGCTATCCAGGTCAGCGCGAAGTAGATGAAGGAATTGACGCCGGCCATGGGCGCGACGCCCTTGCGGTACTCGCCGGTCTTACGCGCATCGATGATCGGAATCAGCGAGAAGATGACGTAGTAGACCGTCAGGAATCCGTTTGAGATCCAGAAATAGGTCTCGTCGGTCATGTCCAGTCCATCCGGTTTCCAGAGGAAAAACCAGATGTAGGTCGCCTGTGTGGCGATCAATACCGCCCAGGAAAACAGCATCCAGCGGTTCGAAGCATGAAACGCCAGCGCCAGGACGCCGACCATCGCGCAGGTGGCGAGGGCGTAGGTCAAAGCGGTCGCCGTGGGATTCTGCGTCGCACTGACGACAACCGTGTAGTAGGTCAGAAAGATTCCAATGCCCGCCACGGTCTGGCTGCGACAGTAGTTTGCCGCCCCGCCCATCAGGGCGAGGCACAAGAATAAGGGCACCAGACTCCAGGGGGTCGCCGCGAACAGCCGGACCTGCTCGATGTTGAACAACGCGTAGGTCGTGAAATACAGGCTGGCCAGACCCAGGCCGAGAATGGCCTCCGCGAAAAACTCCTGGGTCTTGCGGAAGAAAAAGCCGTAACCGATAAAGCCCGCGCTCAGGGCGTAGAGTATGGCCGCGCGCTCGAGCGGGCCGAGGCGTTCCTCGCTGAAGGTGTAATTCGCGAAGAAGGCGACTGCGGTCATCGTGGCCAAGGCCGCGAGACGGCTGATCCACACCGCACCAATCCGCGATTCGAGGGTGTCGATTGAATCGGACCCCAACACGCGGTCGACCCGCTCGCGCACCTCCTGCGCGAGGTCCAGTTCTTGGCCGCTTTCCGGCCCCGTCGTGTCCTGCGTTGCCGTATTGGGCAGCGGCGGGGGCGTGGGTTTGGGAAGCGCCGGTGGGGCCGTTGTGGAACCCGCGCGCAGTTCGCGCACGAGTTCGGTCAGCTCGCGCACCTGCGCTTCGAGCGCTTCCATCCGTTTTTCATTGTCCATCACGCGGGCCTTGAACAGTGTCAATTGCTAAGCATTGTAGCCACAAGGCGATACACAATCCAGAATTGAACCCTGCCACCGCGGACAGTATAGTTCCCCGGTCACGCAAAGGAGCTATTCAACATGACCATCGTGGGGTTCATCCTGCTCGTCGTGGGCCTGGCGGTATTCGGGCTGGTCTTCACCAACAACGCGCCGGAAGTGATGCGTGAAGTGCTGAATTCGATCGGTCTCCCACTTTGGGCGTGGCTCGCCATGGCGGGCGTGGGCGCCGTATTGATGTACTTCAATCGCCGCCCTGCCGATTGACCACGATGCTCCGCGCTTTGATTATAGGCTTCGCCGCCTGCTTCGCGGCGGCGGGATCGGCGCAGGATCACGGTCGCATGATCGTGTTGCGGGATTTCGTGCAGGACTTCGGCGAGGCCGACGCCGGGAACCACACCGAAGCGTCGGCATCCTTGCGGGAACGTGCCGGTGGCGATGCCCGGCCCGGGATCTTCCTGCACCCTGAAGCGGCCGGCGATGCCCGGCTCCGGTATCCGGAGATGACACTGCCCGGCCTCGCACCGGGCGAGGGGCTCTTCCTGCGCTTCGCCGTCGGCATCCGGGATGGCGTCGACTGGACGGCGGCAGCGAATGGGGTGCGTTTTTCCATCCACGCAAACGGGGAACTTCTTTTCGAATCGACGGCCGCCGCCTCCGAATGGCAGGAACATGGGGCCGACCTGACGCACTTGGCGGGGAAGGCGGTAAGCATTGCCCTGCACACCAATGCCGTAGACGGAAACACCACCTACGACTGGGCGGTGTTCGGTGACCCGATCCTGTTGCATTTCATCCCGGACGAAACCCTCGCCACGCACCCCCCGGATCTCGTGCTGGTGCGAAACGACGACAGCGGAATCGCGTTGCACGACGCCGCGGAACCCGCACCGGCGCAGGCGCTGCTCGGGCATTTCGCACCGGAACTGGCCTGGGACGCGCTCGATCTGTCCGCGCCCTTTGGCGTCGCCGGTAAGGAGATGCGGGTGCTACAGCGCCTCAAGAACTCGGGGCGCGGTGCCTGGCACGGAGGAACAGCGCATCTGCTGGTTCATGCCATGAACCGGGCAGGGGATGTGGCCCTGCACCCGATCGACTTGCCGGCCATCCCCCCGGGCGGAGAGGTCCGTGTCCCATGGCCGTCTTTCGTGCCCGGCAGTCCGGGGCGCTGGCGGGTCCAGACCCAATCCACAGCGGGTACCGATTCCATACAAGATCGCATCTTCCCGGTCTTCCCCCCGGAGGACGCGGGGGAGAACCGCGGCGAAGTGCTTGCCGAACAACGGGGCGCGGCACGACTGACACTGTTTCAGAACGAACTCGGCGACGCCTATCTCGCTGCCGAGGTCGCGCGGAACAACCGTTGGGAACGTGTCGCCGATCTGTACCCGTTGCTGGAGGGCGTCTGGGCGTCCGGGGCGGGGACAACACCCGAGACCTTTCCCTTTGTTCTCGAAGGGCAGGGCCGCCCGGCGAAGCCGGGAGACCCCGTGGTTCTCAATGGCAACATCAGCGGACACCCTGCGGAACTGAGGATTACTCCCGCGGGCCCGGGGCGCTTTGCCCTGCAGAGCCTGCTCAGTACGGCCAGCGCCCTGCAACTTTATGCCTTTCGCGGGCCACAGGTGCTGGC
>JAUIKJ010000055.1 GCA_030430835.1 Candidatus Hydrogenedentota bacterium | reverse complement strand
ACGCCGTGGGCACTGCACAGTCGGGCCTTTGCGGTGCCCGTGTCCCACCTGCCCGCGCAGGGCCCGCCGTGCACGCGTTATCGCCCCGGCACGATGGGGCTCGAGCATGGCCGCTGATGGCTTCGCCACGGCATACGCCGCCAAGCGGTAGCACGCCCCACGCGCAGGATTCCGCGATCCCCCAGAACATCAGGGGCGCAGCCACGCCGTCCGGGCGGAGTACAAAAAAAACATCGCCCGGCGCGTTTCCGCGCCGGGCGATGCAGCCAAGTCTCGATAGGATTTAGCGGCGCTTGCGAATCGCCGCCATGCCGCCGGCAAGACCGGCCAGCGCGAGCACGCCCAGACCGATACCCCCGGCAACCGGCACGCCACCGAGCGGGAAGACCCGCACCTCGATGGCCGGCGCGATGTACTGCGTCTTCGAGCTGCCATCGTTCACCACGACGTCGTAAACACCGCCGTCATCCACGCCACCACAGGAGACGCTGCCGTCGCAGATGTTGTTGATGACCAAGGTCGGCAGCACGCGGCCCGGCATCGCCGCGCCGTTTTTGCGCCACTGGTAGGTCACCGGCGGCGTCAGGCCGCTGCTGACCACCGCAAGCGAAATGTCATCACCCACTTCCAGCATGGTGTCGCCGCTGATGGCAACCGAGCCTTCGCCGGGCTCGCCTTCCGGCTCGCCTTCGGTACCGGAGGGGAAAATCAGCGGGTCGAGCGCAGCAACCGGGAAGGTCTCCGTGCCCTTGGCCGCGCAGACGTCCGGCGTGAACGCATTGTATTCCTGGCGGTTCGAGAAGCCGTCGCCATCGGCATCGGCATCGGCGACCAATTCGGGCAGGAAGGTGAAATCCGCCGGGTCGATGGTGTTGCTCGCAAGCGTAAGGTTGAGTTCGTCTTCCAACGCGCCACTCAAGAGGTCATAAAGCGCCGCAACGAAACCAAAGGAACCGTTGGCCACGGTCACATCGCCGGTGACCTCGTAGTCACCGTCGCCGAAGGTCAGGAAACCGACGAGCACTTCAATCAGACCGGGAACGACGGCGGAAATAATACCGGCGTTCGACGCACCCAACTGGCCGTTTTTCATCTGATTCAGGTTGGCGTTCCACGCCGCCAGGACTTCCGCATGCGTCAACACGCCGTTGTCGAATCCGGTGTCCGCCAGGATATGTTCGATGAGCCGCAACTCGTTGTTCGCATCCAGCAGGCCATTGCCAACGATGGTGATCACGGTCTCTGAACCACTGTCATCCACGGTAACTGTACCGTTGATGTCAGCGACCGCCGGATCCAACTGGCTCACCAGGTCCTGGAACTCCGGCGGAAGGGCTTCGAGTAGATCATTTTCGATCAGCGTAGTAAAGGCATCGCAAAAGTCTTTGCTTCCTGCGCCGTCCGGGAATACGTCGACCGCGACCGCTGTCCCGCTGAAGGCGAGGGAGATCGCCGATACGAGCCCAAGCGTCATCCATTTTTTCATCGTTGCGTCACTCCGTGTGGGATTGCCCGAGAAACTCGTTCCCGCCCCAAATGATTGCCAATGCACGGACGTGGATGGGCACCTGAAGAAATGTAGTACCACGGGCACTGCCCAGGCGCACCGCCACATCCAGCACCATGGTAGCCGAGCGGCCCAAGCCTGTCAAGGATTCTGTTTACGGCCCGGACTGCAAGAAAAGGGCCGCCAATCCCGGGGGATTGGCGGCCCGTAACGGTCAGACTATCGTATCCCGCTTAGCGTTTGCGGCGAATCACCGCGGCGCCAAGGGTTGCGATCAGCGCGCTCAGCGCCAACGCACCACCCACCGGCAGGCCGGGGTTGCCGGCCCAGAAGGGACCGAACTCACCAGTCACACCCGCGATGTAGTCGTTCACGTCGCCACCGGCACCGTTCACCGCCGCATACACGTCGGCGTTCGAAGCGATGGCGTCGTTCGGGTTGCCGTCACCGTTGCCGGCAAAGGGCTCGCCCGGAAGCTTCGCCGTGGTGCCGTACACCACCGGATCCGGCTTGTCGAGCGGGGCCGGGACACCGTTCGTCTGGAAGTAGTTCGCACCGGAAGCGAGGCCCGTCAGGCTCGCCGCGATTGCTGCCGTCTCCGGCATCGTGCCGGCAAGCGGACCCGAAGCGTGCGCCGCAGCCGCGGCCGCCAGGATTCCGCCGTAGGCCTGCACCGCGTCCGAGGCGGTCGGCAGGGACAGAAGCGCTTCTTCGATGCTCAAGCCAGGGGGCACCACGCCCGCATAGAGACCCAGCTGGGCGAAGAGACCATCAATCGTGGCCTTGTACTCCGTGCTCAGGCCCCAGAAGGCGGTGATGATGTCCGCGGCAAGCGGCAACTGACCACCGATGGTCTCCAGGTCGGAACCGCTACCGGCATTCGACAGAAGCGCCGGACCCGTCGCGGAGAAGGTGCCACCGTTCGTGAACATCGGCGTGCTGTCGCCGAACAGCGCTGCGCCCAGCCCCGCGGAAACACTGTCGGCAACCGCCGCCAGCGAAGCGAGCTCCGTCGCCGGAGAGGCGCCACCGGTGATCGCCGTCGCCCACGCCGTGATGTCGTCGCCCGCGGCCGTCAGTTCCGGCGCCAGCGCGTCGATGTCGCCGGGGATGCTGTTGACCTGCGCGAAGAACGCGGCCACTTCAGCCGCATTCGCCTGGAACTCCGCGACCACACTGGCCTTGTCCACGTCCTTGGACTCAATGCCACCAGTGCACAGGATGTACGCCAGGTGCTGCACCTGGTAGGCGTCCGGCACACCGTCGCCCACGAAACCTTCCAGGTCCCACTGGCTGAAGTCGGTCGGCGCGCCAATGGTCGTACCCAGCGCACCGGCAAGCAGCGCACCCTGTGTCGCGAAGGTCTCGTCCAGGCTGCACACATCGAACCAGGACGGGGTCTCAACCGTGATCACAATTTCGCCGCTTGCGCCACTCGGGCTGGCGGTTACTTCAATCGTCGCGGTGCCGGCACTCACGCCCGTCACGACGCCACCGGCGTCGACGGTCGCAACCGCTTCGTTGTCGGAAACGTAGGCAAAACCGGTGTCTTCCGGATCCGCGGTCGACGACGCGCTGATCGTCGTCGTTCCGCCGATGAAGATCGTCGCGCTCGGGCTGGCGGACAGCGTCACAACGACGCTCGTGCCGGCGAGGGCTTCGGTCTGGTAGGCGGCGTACACTTCGGCGTTGGTCTTGCCCGGAAGCGACCACACATCTTCTTGGTCGTCATAGACGGCACCAAGGCTGTTCCACTCTTCCAACAGCGTTTCGCCGTCGTTGTCCGGATCGTCGCCCGCAAGCAGGTTCGGGATCGGCGTGAACAGGCTGGCCGGAAGCGAAAGCGAGTTCGGCAGCGAGTCGTCGACGATCGCCTTGATGACCGGCGCCCAGTCGGTACGAATCGACACGAGACCGGAGACGACCTCGTCGCCGCCGCCGAACAGGCCGGTCAGGCTCGCGTTGTCGAAGGCCGCGTAGGTCGCGCTATAGTTGGCTTGGTAGATGGCGCAGGCGGACGCGTCATAGAATTCGCTGCCCGTCTGGACCAGACCCGCCACCACGGCCAAGTGCATGATTTCCGGAATACCGTCTTCGGGGACTTCCTGTCCATCCTGATCCGCACCGTCGTCATCAAAGCTGAAGAGCGCACCCAGTGCGGTGCCCTGCGCATTGCGCGCAATGAAGTCAACATCGGTCGCGGTCTGCGGACACGAGTTCGTTGCCTGTGCATACGCTCCCGGTACGCACAGCGCCGCAATGAGCAACATTGCGGCAAGGCTCCAACCCAATTTCCTCATCAGTCCTCTCCTTGTGTTTTTGATGCCGTCCTCGCCCCCCACGCCCACCGATCATTCACCCAAAATGATCAATGGAAGGTGCGAAGTCCAGTGCAAGGCAATTGCCCGCCCCGATTACCTGCATCCATTTATTGCCTCAGAATTACACATAGACTGCCACGTCTATGGGCTAAGATACACCAGATCGCCCGGCTTGGCAAGTACTTTTTTTTCGAGTTTATTGCATTAGCCGAATCTTGGAGTGTCCGCGCCAGCCCGCGCATAATGCCTTCTCGATAAACCATTAATAACAAGGAAGTTGGGGTCTGTACCCATGCCCAGGCTTTCGGCCCGGCCGCCCAATCGCGACACGCCGGCCAAGGATCCGCGCCGAGAGCCGCCTCCGCCACCGATCGCGATCCCGGCGCTGTGTCTCGGCGGCCGCCGCATTTCTCGACGGGTACCAAATCCAAAGAAAACCCGTTATACTAAGCGCGCCGTGGACAAATTGCCGCTTGCGGGAATTCGGGCGCGTCCACGCATGGTTGTTACGGGAACCCGCGGGCCGGCCGGCCCTGGCCGGAGGACGCGGGTGGAAAGTACCCCAATATGATCGGTGGAAAAGATTCGCTTATCGATGTCGCGCGGATGTACGAAATGGCCCAGCGCATGTACAGCGCGGTGCCGTACAAGTACTTCAGCAACGGCTATTCCTTCCCCGCCTGGCACTATTACATCGAGGTGACGCGGCGCTGTAACCTGCGTTGCAAGATGTGCCAGTACATCGACTGGCTTGAGAATGTGCCGATTCGCGAGCAAATGGAGGGCGAGCTGTCCACCGAGGAGTGGCTCCATGTCATCAACCAGATACCGCGCTTCAGCCTGATTACCTTCACGGGGGGCGAGGCCTTTGTCCGCAAGGACTTCATGGAATTGCTGACGACCGCAAGCAAGCGGGCCCGGACGCATTTCGTGTCGAACACGACGATGCTCCCCGCCGACCGGGCCGAGGCCATTGTGGCCCTGGCCCCGAAGCGGCTCGGCGGGATCGGCTTCAATTTCGCCGGCACCTCTATTGAGGGCCCCGGCGATCGGCACGACGAGATTCGCCAGATGCGCGGCGCATGGGATCGCTCGATGAAGGGCATTCGTCTGCTTCGTGATTTTCGTGAGGCGGCGAAGAAACCTTGTCCGCTGATTCATGTGACCACCGTGATTCAAAAGGACAATATCGATGTGCTCCACCTGATGCCGCAGATGATTGCAGATTGCGGTGCCGACGTGCTCAACCTGGTGACCGAAACGCGGATGCACGACTTGCCGGAACTGGGCGATGTCGATCCGGCGATTTTCAACACCGAGGATCTGAGCTGGCCGAAGATCGATCCGAAGGCGCTTACGGAGGCGCTCGACCGCACCGAAGACGCGGCGAAGCAGGCCGGCATCGAACTGCGCATGCCGCGCATGCCGCGTGAGGACATCATCGCCTATTACGATGGCGGCGTGGATCTCAAGAATTATGAGTGCCGCAATGCCTGGAACACGATGATCCTCGGCCGTCAGGGTAACGCCTACCCCTGCTGGATCAAGAAGGTCGGCAATGTCCGGGAAGATTCGCTGAAGGATCTCTGGAACAACGCCACCATGCGCGAGTTCCGGCAGACCTGCCAGAAGAAGCTCTTCGCCATGTGCCCCGGCTGCTGCTTCATCGACCACAAGTCCGAGCGCAGCGGCGAGCGCAAGGCTGCACCGGCCGCCGCCTCCACCCTCGGCTAGTCACACGCCGGACGCGTCCCATTCCGGATCGCCGGACCAGCGCTGCGGCGTGTGCGGCGATGGCGATACCCAACCGTTTCCGCTACAATCGCGCAACCGAAGGCCGCCGTGGCAGAAGTACAGCCCCATGGGAATCCAGATGATCCGTTTTCAAGCGATACGACGCATGCGCACGCAACCAGTCCGCCTGCTCCTGGTGCTGTTGTTGGCCGGCCTGTGTGCGCGGGTATCCGCGCAGGACGAAGCCCCTGAGGCGGCTGCGCTCCGCACCCGGCCCAATGTCGTCCTTCTCATTATCGACACGACCCGCGCCGACCGGCTGGGTTGCTACGGCTACGACGAGGCGACCTCTCCCGGCCTCGACAAGTATGCGGCACAGGGCGTGCTCTTCGAGTCGGTGCTCGCGCAGTGCACCTGGACCCGCCCCTCGCACGCCTCCTTTCTCACTTCGCGGTACCCCCGTAGCGTCGGTGTCTATGTCGAGAAAGACGAAATACTCGACGACCGCTTTGAGACGGTGGCGGAGGTGCTGCAGGCCAACGGTTATCGCACCCTCGGCCTGACCGCGAACCCCAATATCAATACCGTCTTCAATTTTCAGCAGGGCTTTGACGCCTATGTCGACAGCAACGTCGTCTGGGGGTGGATGGAGGCAAAGGACGGCGCGGAGAAGCGCTCGGAAACCACACTTCCCGCGGCCAATGCGCTCTTTGATCGGGCGATGGAACTGATCCAGGACGCGCCCGACCCCGCCGCGCCCCACTACCTCCAGATCAACGTGATGGAACCACACGAGTGGTCGCGCAAGCGCACGGTCAACATGTTGCGCGATGACTATGCCGCGATGAAGTTCAAGACGCCCATGCCCTTCGGTGTCTACGATCGGCTCTTGCGCCAGGTGACAGACGATGTCGATGCCTTCGTGCAGAGGCTGCAGGCGCTGCCGGGCTGGGAGGACACGCTCTTCGTCTTCGTCTCGGACCATGGCGACGGTCTCGACAGCCATCCGAACGTAGCCAACAGCAAGCACCATGGCCGCCAGCTCTATGAATCCCAGGCGCTTGTGCCCTGGATCATGTATCGCCAGGGTTGGGAACCCGCGCTGCGCCGCGTGCCCCAACAGGTGCGGCTGCTGGAAGTGATGCCCACGCTGCTGGACCTGCTCGCCATTTCGCTTCCGGAAGGCCTCGATGGACGGTCCATGCTCCCCGTGCTTCGGGGCGACGCCACGCGCGTCGATTTGCCGGAGTTCGTTCCTGTCGAGTCCTATTTCTCGGGATCGGATCAGCGCGGCATCTATGGGGACAAGTTTCTCTACGTGGAGAACGCCAAGCCGCTCGCCGGCATGGACGCCCGCGAGGTCCAGGTGCGCGGCCAAAGGCAGGACGGCGCCCGCACGAATCAGATCAACAAGCGCGACAAGGCGGCGAAAGTGCTGGGCAAGGCATTGGCGGACTTCGAGGCGGCATATCCCAAGGTCGCTCCATCCACTTTCGAGGAAGCGCTTTCCCAGGAAGAGATTGAGCAACTCGAGGCCATCGGCTACCTGGGTGATGACAACGAAGACGAGGCGGCGGACGGCGGATGACCGATGCGCCCCCGCAATCTCCGGCGGCAGGCACGCGCGGCCGGGTGCTCGTTGCCTGGGCGCTGCTGGCAGCCGCGGCCGGGGTCTATGCCACCGTGCTGCTGCGTACGTCCTGGCTCGGGGAAGATGCCTACATCACCTTTCGCGCAGTGGACAATTGGCTCAACGGCTACGGCCCCCGCTGGAACATCCACGAGCGCGCGCAGGTCTATACGCATCCGCTGTGGTTCTTGCTGATTTCGGGCGCTGTTTACTTCACCCGGGAATTCTATCTCACGGTCCAGCTGCTGAGTATCGCCGTGTCGCTGATCGCCGTGGGCGCACTCGCCTTTCGCGTTGCGCACAATGCCGCCGCCGGTGCACTCGCCCTCTGGTGTCTCGCCTGTTCCAAAGCCTTCATGGACTACAGCACCAGTGGACTTGAGAACCCGATGTCGCACCTGCTCATCGCGGTCTTCGTCTGGATCTGGTTTGCGGAACGCGACGACCGGAGCAAGGCCTTTGCGCTTGCCCTCGTGACGGGCCTCGCGATCGTCAACCGCATGGATACCGTGCTGATTATGTTCCCGGCCCTGACTTGGGTGTTCCTGCGGAGCTTCAGCCTGCGCACCATCGTACACATGTCCCTCGGATTCCTCCCTTTTGTCGCGTGGGAGATCTTCTCGCTGATCTACTACGGTTTTCTCTTCCCGAACACCGCGTACGCGAAACTAAATACCGGCATCCCGCGCGGCGATCAGATTCAGGAGGGCTTCGGCCATTTCATCACCCTCGCCGAGCAGGACCCCGCCAGCCTCCTCATTGTAATCTGGGGATTCGCCGTGCCGCTCTGGACGCGCGACGTGCGCGCGGCGCTGGTGGCCGCGGGTGGTCTGCTCTACTGCCTGTACTTCGTCTGGGTCGGCGGCGACTATATGCTCGGCCGTTTCTTCTCGGTGCCCGTGCTTGTGGCGGTCATCCTGATCGCACGCATCCCGTGGCAGGCGCCGCAGGTGGTGCCGGCAGCGGCCGCGGTGCTGCTGCTGCTGATGCAGGCCCCCTACCCGGTTCTCTTCGTGGGACCGGACAACGGCCTGGAGCGTCATCAGGGCGCGCGTCCCCGCTTCCAGGACGTCCGCCAGATCTCCGATCAGCAGGCCATCTATTGCCGTGCGACCGCGCTACTGAACGGGCCGCGCAACCACTGGCACGCGAAGAACGGCCCGGCCAATATGGGCCGCGCCATCAGCAGGCGGGGCCGCGAACTGATACCCACCGGACCGATGGGTTACCGTGGATTTTACGCGGGCCCCAAGGCGATCTTTATCGATGAACGCGCCCTCGCCGATCCGCTGATGGCCCGGCTCCCGCTCGAGACAGGGACGCCCTGGCGCAGCGGCCATTTCCGGCGCACACGACCGGAGGGTTACTGGGAATCCGTGGACTCCGGCGAGAACAGGATCAAGCATCCGGCGCTGCGGGAATATTACGACACACTCCGCACCGTCACCGAAGGCCCCCTCTGGACCTGGGCCCGCTGGAAGGCCATCTGGCAATTGAACACCGGCCAACTCGATCACCTAATCGATGACTACATGACGACGCGAAATGGTGGCCGCCGTGGTTAACGCCACCACCACCCGCGCCCTCGCCGCGCTCGGCGTCGCCGTCTTCGCCGTGGTCCTCGCGCGCACCGCCTGGATCGAGCGCGACGCGTACCGCGCCTTCCACGCGATGCAACAAAGTGCAACCGATGCACAGGCCGAAAGCCGCGCCCTGGAAGACACCGCCTTCGGTGCGCACCCACTCTGGAACCTGATGATCGGCGGTGTGATTCGCGTCACCGGCGAAATCTTCTTCTCCCCCATCGCCGCGGCGATGCTGCTCTCCATCGCCGCCGTCGCGATACTGTTGTTCCTGCTCGCGCCCAACACCGCCGCGCTCATCCTCGCCGCCTTCGCCCTCGTGTGCAGCAGCGCCTTCGTCGACTTCGCAACCAGCGGCCTCCCCTATCCCCTGGTCTACCTCTTCCTCGCGCTCTTCCTCTGGGTCTACTTCAAGGACACCACCACCCCGGAGCGCACGCTCGGCCTCGCCCTGCTCGCCGCGATGCTCGCCCTCGTGCAACTGGACACCCTGTTCATCACCGTCCCCGCGCTGCTCTGGACCCTGTACGCGCAGCGTTCCTGGCAGGCCGCGATGCTCGCCATCGCCGGTATGCTGCCCCTGCTCCTGTGGCTCGCGCTCTACCTCGCCCTCGCACAATCGAACCCGGCTCAGGAAGATGCCGCCGTCCTCGTCTTCGATCCCGCACAGGGCTTCTGGTATGCCGTCTACACCCTGCGCCGGGACCCCATCACCCTCGGCGTCCTCGCCGCCGGATGCGCCGCCGCCTTCGTCCTACGCGATGGCCGCGGGCGTGCACTCAGTGCAGGGATCCTCTGCGCGCTTCTGTTCGTCCTCCTCACCGGTGGCAGCGCCATGGCCGGCAGCCGCTTCGCGCCGCTCTTCCTCGTCGCGCTCGCGCTCATCACACGCGTACCATGGCTCCAACGCCCGCCCGCCTTCGGCGCCGCCCTGATTGCCATCGGCCTCCTGGGCTACTTCAACGCCAACCCGCCACTCGCCAGCGCCACCATCTTCGGCGAGAACCCCGCGAAGCCCGACCACGGCATCCGCGACGAACGCGAGCACACCTTCCAGTTCCGCAGCCTCTACCAATGGCGCCGCGGCGCCATCATGCCGCTCAACAACACCGCCCCCAAGAACACCCCGCCGCCCCGCAAGCCCAAGGTCCTTCCCCCACCGGACCAAATCGAGAAGCAAGCGCCCCTCAAGGGATTGCCGAAACTGAAGTCCGGGTTAAAACAAGAGGGCAAAAAATCCAAATCGAATCGCACGAAGAGAAAAAGAAACCGGCGAGCACAGCCATGACGCAACCCGTGCACATCCAGATCATTGGCAGCGCCAACATGGATCTCGTGGTCCGCGCGCCGCGCATGCCGAAATCTGGCGAGTCGCTTGTGGGCCACTCCTTCGGCACCGTACCCGGCGGCAAGGGTTCGAACCAGGCCATCGCCGCGGCGCGCCTCGGCGCACACACCCGCTTCGCGGGCTGTGTCGGCGGCGACGCCTTCGGCGCGCAACTCCGCGATCACCTCGAGATCGCGGGCGTAGACACCCAACATCTCCGCGCGCACCCCACCGAAACGACCGGCACCGCCTTCATCCTCGTGGAAGACAACGGCGCGAACTCCATTGTGGTCACCCCGGGTGCGAACGGTACGGTGACCCCCGACGACGTGCGCGCACAATCGGAGGCCATCGCGGCCGCGGATGTGTTACTGCTGCAACTGGAGATCCCGCTCGACAGCGTGCAAGCGGCACTCGAAATTGCGCGCGCAGCGGGCACGCTTTCCGTGCTGGATGCCGGCCCGGCACAGGCCGTGCCCTCGGAACTCCTCGCACTCGCCGATGTCGTCTCCCCGAACGAGACCGAAGCGGAAGCGCTCACCGGCATCGTCGTCGATTCGCTCGACGATGCCCGCCGCGCCGCCATGCATCTGCGCGAAGCGGGCGCTGCGCACGTGGTCATGAAACTCGGTGGCCGCGGCTGCCTCTACCTGGGAGAGGAAGAAATTCATTGGCCCGCATTCCCCGTCACCCCGGTCGACACCACCGCCGCGGGCGACGCCTTCACCGCAGCACTCGCCACGGTGTGGCACGCCCTTCCCCGCGCCGAAGCCCTCCGCTTCGCCAACGCCGCTGGTGCGCTCGCCACCCTCACCCCTGGCGCCGCCCCCTCCATGCCCACCCGCGCACAAGTCGAAGCCTTCCTCGCCGAACACCCCTGACACACACTCCCCGGAGTGCATGAGTTCGCTCAGGCCTCGCGGCGCTGCGTCGTGAGACCAACCTACTCCCACCGCCCCAAGCGACTCCAAAGTTCCATCCTGCGGCCCGGATCCGCTAGGATCACGCCATGGATTACCGTACCGCGCTCTATCTCATCATCGGTCTCGCCTATGTGGCGTATCCGCTTTACTACTTGACTTCGCAGCCCAGCGCCGGACGTACCCGCGTCTTGGGCCTTGGCCTGATGGTCTATGGCCTGCTCCTGCTGTTCTGGCCGCTGCCATCCTCAAGCACCGTCCTTGGTCTCGGCC
>JAUIKJ010000054.1 GCA_030430835.1 Candidatus Hydrogenedentota bacterium | reverse complement strand
AAAGTTGCGGTCGATGAGTTCGGGCGGCCCGCTGAGCCAGGTCATGGTCTTGGCACCGGGCCATTCTTCGGCGAAGCGGCGGCAGGCGATGGGCGTACTGAGTACGAACAGTATGCGATCGAGCAATCCTTCCGCCTCGATGATCGGACGCAACTGCGCGGTGTCCACGCTTTTCAGGTCGAGATAGATCCGGCGCGCGGGATCCGCCTTGAGCAGCGCAAAGACTTCGACCAGGGTGGGCACCGTCTCGCCGACGTAGATCTTGTCGAAGCGGGTGCCCGCGTCCCACTGCCGCAAGGTGTCGAAGGGAATCTCCGAGATCTTTTTGTTCGCCCATTCCTCGGGCGCATCCGTGGTGCGGGCGGGGGTGTCGTCGTGGATACAGACGATGACGCCGTCCTGGGTGGTGCGCAGGTCGACCTCCGGCACGGCGCCGGGCACGGACCAGGCGTGCCGCAAGGCGGCGAGGGTGTTCTCCGGCACTTCGTTCATGCCGCCGCGGTGCGCCTGGAAGTAGACCGCCGGATCCGCCGCGGCGGTGAAGGCAGTGAAGGCGCAGAAGCTAACTTGAATCAGGCGTTTCAACATCGCTGTCGCTCTCCGCGGCCGGGGTGTCTGTCGGCGGTTCGGATTCCGGTTCTGCGGTCGGTTCAGGATCGGTACCCGGCGAGTCCGCCGGTACCACGTTGTCTGTGTCTTCCGCCGGCGCGCTTTCTTCGGCCGGAGTGACGCCTTTCCGCGCATCGCTGGGACCGAGCACGGCAAAGGCGGCGGCGTTGTAGGTAGCGCGGAAGGTTCGGGTGGGTTCATCGACGGTCTGCTCGGGCAGGATGCGCCAGCCGATGCCCGGTTCATAACCATAGACCCGTAACTCGTAGAGCCGTTCCAGATCACACAGTTCCTCAGGCACGTGGAAGGCCAGATCGACCTCGACGGGTGTGGTCTCGGGCGTGCGCTGTACGTCGACATAGAGGGAGAAGGGCACCGTGTTGCCCGGCAGCGGCCCCGGCGTTTCCGCCAGTGTCTCCACCCGCGCTTCGATCGGGGTGGGCGCGCGCACCTGCAGCTCCCCTGTAACGCCAAGGGGCAACAGGACCACCGACCGCCCGCGTCCGCGCGCGGCATTGCGCAGCACATCGTCGCGCGTGTAGCGCGTGATCTTGAAGCGCTTCTCGATCATCAGGTCGAGTTGATCGTCGAAGTGCGGCGAGTCCGGATTCTCCGATGCGCCGAAGGGCACCATGCTCACCGCGCGCGGCGGGGAATCGAATTCGACCGCCATCGCGAAGCCATAGCCGTAGGTGGATTCCCATGTCTCGTCGGCGAAGCGGTAGTCCGAGGCGACAAAGAGCGGTTCACCGGTGCCGGAGCCGAAGAGCGGTTCCGTACGCACGCCGCGCCGGATGACGTGCGCCTCACCCCAGGGAATCGCGACACGATCGAAATCGTTGCGCAACATGCGCGCGGCATCCGCCGCGGCATCCAGCGCAAAGCCCTGCGCCTGTTCCGAATCCGAGAGCAGGGCGGCATAGGCCGCAGCGTCGGTGCCGAATTCCGCGGTGCTCCGTGCGCGCAGCATGCTCCACCAGAGGTGGTAAAAGGTCATGCCCTCGGCCTTCAGTTCGGCGGTGTAGTTCCAGTCGTCGATCAATTGCAGGCACTCCGCGAGATCCGGGTGGCTGCGCTGGACGCGCTCGGGTTGCGCCTTGGCGAAGGCGAGCAGGCGCTCGCCCATGCTGCGCGCGGCGGGGGCCACGTTGTCGTAGAGCATGGACTGCATGTCGCGGAAGTTGCGCTGGCCGCTGCGCAGCAACTGGCGCACGCGGTTCGCGCGGTAGGTATCGGGATCGCCAATAAACCAAGCCGGCCAGTCGGCGCTGATGGGCGCTTCATCGGTTGCGGCCCAGGGCGGATTGCCGCAGGCCTGGATGAATCCGGATGTGGGGTTCGCGAAGAAGGGAAGCTCGCCGGGCGTGACGATACGGCCCCAGGTGTTCATGGCCCAGAAGGCGGGCACGGGAATCTTCCAGCTGAGCTGTACGTCGTTCTCGACGTTGGACTCGATGAACTGATCGGGAATCTCGTGCGCACCGGTGACGGCGTTGTAGAGATAGAAAAGGTTGCCGGGCTGGTCCGCATAGACGACATGGAAGCAGGGCAATTGCTGCATGCCGAGGGCCGCCTGAAAGGCGTCGAGGTTGCGTGCGCGCGCCATTTCCACCAGTTGCAGGAAGCCGCCAAGATCGCGGAAGCCGCCCACCTGCCATGAGTAAAGTGCGCCGCCGCTCTCGAAGACCGGCCCGCGATCGGAGATGAGCGAGGGTACGACACGCTCTTCCATGCCGGTGTCCGTGCGCACGTAGTAGGGCTGCGCCTGCGAGTAGTACATCAGCAGCGGCAACTGATCCGCGGCTTCGGATTCGATCATGCGCGGGTCGGCGGGGTTCGCTTGCGGCCGCGGGATGCGTTCTTCAAAAACATCCGCGAAGTCGACCTGATTCGGGGTGAGCGCCCAGCCGAGCACCGGGTTGTGTCCCTGCAGGATCACCGGCAGACCAAAGAGGGTGGCCCCGGCAATGTCCATGTCGTCGAGGGCGAGGTGCGCCTCGTACCAGCGGAAGGGGCCATCGTGGTGCTGGTGCGGGTTGATGACGAGCAGCGCCTTGCCGTCCTCGGTCCGCTGCGGAGCGACGGCCCAGGCGTTGCCGGTGTGTGCCGCGGGCTGGCGCGACCAGATGCCCGGAAGATCGAAGGGCGCGTGGCTCGTCAGATAGGCGTGCCACAGGGCGAGCACGTCCTGCGCCTGTACACCTTCCACCCACGGCGGGATGCCGTCCGGGTGTTCGACGATCCAGGCGTTGACGCCGAGGGCAAAACCGGCACAGAGATCCGCCGTGACGGGGTCGGCCGCGGCGAGCGCGCGCTGTGCGAGACGTGTGTGGCCGACGCGGATCGAGAATTCGTCGGATTCGGCCCAGCCTTCGCCGAGTACTTCGGCGGCGCGGCCCTTGGCCACGCGGTAGGCCAGCAACATGGGCTCGAGGTGATCTTCGGCCTGCGCATAGCCGAAGGCGAAGGCAAGCGCCTTCACGCTTTGCGCGTAGACATGCGGCACGCCCCACTCGTCGCGATAGAGCGTGGCCTGCGACCAGAGGTCTTCCGGGTCGAAGGCGTCCGGTTGGGCAGCCGCCACGTTGGTGAATGCGGCGGCGGCAAGCAGGGCGAAGATGATGCGCATGGGACGGGCGTTAACTCTCAGTGTCTACATAAGAAGCTGCGCGGTCTCGCTGTCTTGGCCCCCTTTGAAGGGGGATCAAGGGGGATGTGGATTGTCACGAAGGCTGCGAAGTTTCAGTCGAAGCCAGCGCGTCTACCTCCCCCGCCCTTCGGGCACCCCCTTCAAAGGGGGACCCGAAGCCGAAGCTCTGTTCAATTCGTCGTGTCGTCACCATCCGGTCCCCCTTCGAAGGGGGATCAAGGGGGATGTTCATTCCCGCGATCACCGGCGGCCTAGAGCGGCGTGTAGATCCACGGTCCGGCGCCGTTCGGCGCGACAGGATCGGGAAGCTGGTTGTTCACCGGGGTGTTGCCCACGGTGTACTCCGCCGCGGCTTCGTTTTGTGTCGTGCGCGCGGTGAAATCGAAATCGAGTTCACCGTTGTCGTTCAGGTCGCGCAGGGCACGGAAGACCGCGCGCAGCGTGAGAATGTGATAGAGGTCGGCGGGAGCTTCACCGCCGATGGGATCGGGGAGCAGGCCGAAGGTGCTGCCGGACGGACCCACGCCGATCAGGACGAAGTTGTCGTAGTTCGGCGGTGGAAAGCTCATGCCTTGGAGCAAGGGATCATTGAGGTCGAAGGTGTTCGCGAGGAAATCACCACGTTCGATCCAGTAGCGCTTCGCACGCTTGAACTGACGTTCATTGTACGGCAGGTAGATGAAGGGACGAATCTCCGCGTCCAACTGGCGGGCGACTTCCTGACCCAAGTTGGAACCGTTGTAACGCGAACCCGAGGAGTCGGTGAAACTGTAGACCTCGGTAGCGAGGTTCTTGTCTCCGATCGGGCTGAATTCAAGCAAGCTCAACTGGTTGTCGGGTGGACGCGTCGTCTCGTAGCCCAGGCCGGAACCCAGCGAAAACTCGTCGTAGACATCTTCCTGCTGGTGGATTCCGGCGGCGACCGTCCACGGGCGGAGATGGAAGAAATTGCTGATCTGCGCCGGGTCATTCAGCGCGTTGTTCACCGTGGCCAGATCCGCGCCCACGGTGGTCTTCGCACGGAAACCGTAGGCGGGGGGATAGGTCATCGCCGTCGTGTAGTAACTGGTGAGCACGGTGCGCACTTGGTTCATCGCGGCTTCCATGCGCCGGATCTTTGCGGCTTCCCGTGCGCGGGAGAGCCCCACGAAGGTGATGGATGCCAGGATCGCGATGATGGCGATCACGGTCAAGAGTTCGATCAACGTAAAGCCCCGGGTACGTTGCGCGTTCATAAAAGTCACTCCAAGCCTTTTTGGGGTAGATTCCACCTACAGACTATACCATCGCAAAAGTAAACGGTCAACAGATTTGACGGAATTTCACACTTCGTAAACAGCGGGAAAGTCGAAACACACGGATGTGGTTATGCGAAACGAATCACGCCAGGATGCTTTGTAAAGAATTTTCCTCGTCGCGCAGCCAGCGCGCGATGTCCGCCACGATGTCGTCCACCGATTTCGCCGGCCGCCAGCCGGTCGCTTCGGTGATGCGCGCGTTGTCGGTGATGTAGACCGGCACGTCGGCCTGCCGCGTCTCGGCTTCGGAAGCGATGGTGATCGTCTTGCCGGTGTGCTCGCGGCACAGGGCCGTGAGCTCCTGCAGGGAGACACTTACCTCGCGGCCGCCACCGACATTGAAGGTGTGGCCGGAGAGATCGTCGAGCCGATCGATCTGTACTTCGATGAGCCGCAAGAGATCGTCGATGTGCAACACGTCGCGCACCTGCTTGCCGGAGCCGCCGTAGCCGATATATTTCAGCGCACCGCCAAAGTGGTGCCGCGCTGCCCACAACACCACGACGCCCTGATCCGCCTTGCCCATCTGCCACGGGCCGGTGAGCACGCCGCAACGGTTCACGATGGTACGCAGGCCATACATCGCGCCGTACTCGGCGAGGATAAGTTCCGAGGCGAGCTTCGTCGCACCGTAGAGCGAACGCGCGCCTTCGAGGGGAAAGGACTCTGCAATGCCCGCGCCCGATGCGCCGGGCAATGCCTGCGCGGGCTCCAGATCCAGCCGTGTCTCGGTTTCGTGATATTGCAGGGCGCTGAGCGCGGCGATGGGATAAACCCGGCTGGTGGACAGGAAGATCACGGCCGACCCGTGTTGCCGCGCGTGCTCGAGGCAATTGATCGTGCCCGCGAGGTTCGTATCGATTACATAGCGCGGTGACCCGCCATAACCCGCGAGGACGGACGGCTCCGCGCTGCATTCGATCAGCAGATCGGCGGGTCCCGCTTCCGCGAGGTCGGCCTCCTGCCGGATGTCGCCGTGGACAAACTCGACGCCGCCCGCCTTGAGCCGCGGCAGGTTCAACTCCGCGCCGCGCCGCTTCAGGTTGTCCAGCGCCACAACGCGGGCCTCCGGCCGCGAAGCCTTCAGCCCCAGCGCCAGCGTGGCCCCGACGAAGCCGGCACCGCCGGTGATGAGGATGGTGTTCATGGAGGGAATCGTAGCGGGAACGGATGGGTTACGCAATAGGCATCAATCGCAGAGCCTTCAAAACGCCGCCTGACACCAATACGCGCCCCTGAGTGGCGCGACACGCGTGGCTTCGTTAGAATCGCTGAACGAACCAGTAACCAGGGTGGATTCATGGGTGTTGTACTTGTAACCGGCTCGGCCGGGTTGATTGGCGCGGAGACGGTCCGGCGCTTTGCGGGCGACGGGCACGACGTGGTCGGGATCGACAACGACATGCGCGCCTATTTCTTCGGCGCGGAGGCCTCGACCAAGTGGTCGGCGGAACGCCTCGCGGAGGAATGCCCGGGCTATGTCCACCACGATGCGGATATCCGCGACTTCGACGCGCTCAACCGCATCTTCCACCAATACAGCGGCGGCATCGATCTCATCGTGCACACGGCGGCGCAGCCGAGCCACGACTGGGCGGCGCAGGAACCGCTGACGGACTTTGGCGTGAACGCCACGGGTACGCTGCACCTGCTGGAGATGACACGGCACCACGCGCCGGAAGCGCCCTTCATCTTCACCTCGACGAACAAAGTGTACGGCGATGCGCCGAACGAACTGCCGCTGATCGAACAGGAGACCCGCTGGGAACTGGACCCGGCGCACCCCTGGGCGGAGCACGGTATCGACGAGACGATGTCGATTGACCAGTGCAAGCACTCGGTCTTTGGCGCGTCGAAGGTGGCGGCGGATGTGATGGTGCAGGAGTATGGCCGCTACTTCGGGATGAAGACGGCGATCTTCCGTGGCGGATGCCTCACCGGTCCGGGCCACAGTGGCGCGGAACTTCACGGTTTCCTGTCGTATCTCATGAAATGCGCGATGACCGGGCGGCCCTACCGCATCTTCGGCTACAAGGGGAAGCAGGTCCGCGACAATATCCACGCCAGCGATCTGATCGAATGCTTCGCGCAAGTCGCCGCCGCGCCGCGCGTGGCCGAGGTCTACAACATCGGCGGCAGCCGGCACAGCAACTGCTCGATGCAGGAAGCCATCGCGCTCTGCGAAGCAATCACCGGCAAGAAGATGGATATCACCTACCTCGACGACAACCGCATCGGCGATCACATCTGGTGGATCGGCGACGTGCGGAAGTTTCAGGCGCACTACCCGGACTGGAAATACCGCTATGACGTCCGCGCGATCCTCGAGGAGATCTACCACGGCCTCGAAGGCCGGGTATAGTACTCCCATGCCTGAGTCGCCGCGCAATACCTTGAAGCTCACGGTTCTGATTCCGGCGTACAACGAGTCGGAGAACATCATCCCGACCCTCGAACGCCTGGCCACGGAACTGCGCGGCGAGGCCATCCCCTTCGAGCTGCTCGTGGTCAATGACAACAGCACGGACGACACGCCCCAGGTGGTGGAGGCGGCGATGGCGCAGATGCCGGAATTGCGGCTGGTCCACAACCTGCCGCCGGGTGGGCTGGGGCGCGCGGTGCGCTGCGGTATCTATCACTTCACCGGCGACGTGCTGGCGATCAACATGGCCGACAGCTCGGACAATCCGAAGGACGTGGTCCGCTGTTACCGGAAGATCGAGGAGGGCTACGACGCCGTCTTCGGTTCGCGCTTCATGCGCGGCGGTAAGGTCACCCACTACCCGCCGGTGAAACTGGTGGTGAACCGCATCGTCACCTACGGCATGCAACTGCTCTTCATGACCCGCTTCAACGACCTCACCAACGCCTTCAAGGTCTACCGTCGCCACGTCGTCGAGAGCATCAGCCCGCTTCAGGCGGCGCACTTCAACGTCACCATCGAGATGTCGTTGAGCACGCTGGTCCGCCACTACCGCATCGCGCAGATCCCCATCACCTGGTCCGGCCGCACCTGGGGCCAATCCAACCTGCGCCTGCGTAAGATGGGCCGCCGCTACCTCTGCACCCTGCTCATGATCTGGTTCGAGCGCCTGCTGATCCTCGACGACCTCATGCTCGAGAACAAGGCCCCCGGCAACCCGGCACCGGACGATTCGCACCCGAGCGCGTAGCGCTACGCGCTGAAACGCCGACGACGTCTTCTTGGTGCTTCGACCATCCTCTGTCACCTCGACCATCGGGAGAGGTCTTGGATCTCTCCCGATGGTCGAGATGACACGGGGAGGCGCGCTCGTCCTGGGTCCGGGTTCCGGGGTCCCCCTCCCAGTTGTGGGCGGGTCTCCCGACCCGCTCACCCGATCGACCGAAGGTCTCAAGAAGACCCCGCGCCGCTACTCAACCTGCTGCAAATACGCCAGCAAGTCCGCGAAGGCCTGGGGATCAAGCCCCGCCTCCAATTCCTCCGGCATCAGCGACAAGCCGCTCGTGGTCATCGACTTGATCCGGTCGCGCGGCACCGCCACGTCGATCGCGTTCGCCTGGCGCAGCGTCACCTGCGACGCGCTCTCTTCCACCACCATGCCGCTCACCAGATCGTCCTCGTCGAGATCCGCGTCCGCGAGTTCGATGGTGTAGCTCAGGTACTGCGGCTCCACGCCCGCGTTCGGATCGAGGATGTCGTGGATCAGCGTCTCCTTGCTCTTCCGGTAGATCTCCGTCAGGTTCGGCCCCACGTCGTGCCCGATGGCGCCTTTGCGGTGACACTGCGCGCAGGTCTCCGCAAAGAACGCCGCGCCGCGCACCGGGTCGCCCGCGAGTTCCAGCGCCGGGCGCATCTTCTCAATCGCCGCGCCGCGCGTCACCACCCCCGCATCCGTAAACAAGGCCGCGGCCCGTGTTCGGGTGTCCTTGTCCCGCGAACGCAACAGGTGCCGCCGCCGTTCAAGATCCAGGTTGAGCTGCCCAATCGGCACGCGCCCATCCTCCAGCGCGGAGAGCAGCAGCGGATGATGCCCGCGCTTGTACAAAAGGAAATCCGCCGCGCGCCGCCGCACCCCTGTGCCCAGATCGCGCCACATCCCCACCAGCCGCTCCGCCTCCGGCAGCCCGCCATCGTCCGCGATCTGCTCCATCGCCGCCCGCTGCACCTCCGCCGGACCCCGCGTATCCAGCAGCGCGAAGAGCGTTTCGCGCCGGTCCTCAAAGGGCAGGTACGCCGCCAGCTCCAGCGCATTCAGCCGCGCTTCCGTTTCCGCATCGGCATCCGCTGCCCGCGCCACACCGCGCGCCAGCAGCACCTCGCGCTGTCCCGCGTCGAGTTCACGTCCCAGCTTCCGCCCCAGATTCAACGCCGCGCGCCACAAGTCACTCCCCGGCTCCGTCGCCGCCAGCTTTGCGAGTTGTTCCTCGAATGCCGCCGCGCCTTCGGGGTCTTCGGCGAGGTACTTCGCGTTCGCGCCGGCCGCGAGGCCGTCGATGTAGTAGCTTGTGGGGGTCAACACATCACCATACGATGGAATACCTTTCGTAATGGCTTGCCCTTGTACGATTTCGTCCAATATCGATGGGCCTCGATTCGGGTGCTCCTCGTACCAAGCTTGGCGGCGTCCTTCAAAATCGAGATACGTCTCTAACAAACGGGCCGCTTCAGCAACTCCGCCGCGATTCCACAACATCTCTGCGGCCTTCTTTGAAAACCCGGAAGATGCAGGTCCAGATCCTTCATCGACGAATTCTGGAAGTACGTATCCCCACGTCGCTGCGTGGTACAGAGGAACATTCGATTCGTCAACGGGTGCACGGTATAACGCAGCGAGCACAGCCTTTTCCAAACTCGTGTCCGATTGAAACCGGTGCGCCAGCGGAGCAACCAAGAACCAAAGTGGCTCGTCCGTTGCCGTGAGTTCATCTATCTGAAACATTGTGGAATATAACAACGCACGCTGTAGGTTCGCGCGGGCATCTTGATCGGTCGGCAAGGTAGAAATCGTTTTGATCAACGGCTGCAACAGCTCTTCGTCTTTTTCGTTTTCCTTCAAGAACAATTCGGAAATATACAGCGCTTGAGACGTAAGTCCGTGTTCGCCCACAAGCAGACAAGACTTTATGTCTTGGGAATTAAGATCACCGAGAGCGTTGAGCGTCCAGAGGCCGTGTGCCTTGGCGCGTGCATCTCCGGCATTCATGACCTTGAGAACTTGTTGTATTGTTTTTTGCTCCTCCCACTCCACCAACAACCGCTGCGCGGTACTCCGCCACCAGCGGTTCGGGTGCCCCAAGGCTTCCACAGCCCCCTCCAAATCGTCCCGGCTGAAGTCCACGTCCACCTTCGGCAACCCGCCCTTCGGCACGATACGATAGATCCGCCCCTGGTCCTTCCCCGCTTCGAGGTCCATGTTCTCCTCGATCTCATCCGGGATCCATTCGGGATGCTCGATCACCTCGCGGTGCATGTCCGCGACATACATCGCGCCGTCGGGGCCGATGCAGATATTCACCGGACGAAAGCTGCGGTCGCTCGATGCAAGGAACTCGACCCCCTCGCGCCCGCGCGACGCGGTGAAGGTGGTGCCCTTGGGCGTGAGCACGTCGCGGTGGATCGCGTTGAGCACCACGTCGCACACGAAGATGTTGCCGTGGTATTCCTCGGGGAAGGCGCCGCCGTTGTAGCAGGCGATACCGCAGGCGCCGGAGAAATAGCCCGACTGCTCCGGATGGTTCACGCGCGTCTCCTGCTCGCCGATGGCGTAGACCCGCGCGGTGCCGTTCTCCTCGTGGTCGGAGATGTTGACCAGGGTGTTCTTGTCCAGTTCGTCAATCCCCTCCAAGTAGCGGCTGGGGAAGACCATGTGCTGGATGTGCACCAGGTTGTGCGTGCCGAAGTAATTGTCCCAATCGTCCAGCGCGATACCGAAGCCGCCGGTGCTCACACCGGTCGTTTCGAGTTTCCGGTTACGCGGGTCAAAGCGGAAATCCTGCCACTGGATCGGCACCCGGTTCTCCTCGTCCCCCACGAAATAGGGCGATCCCGAGTTGCCGCCATTCGCCGCGTAGACCCAGTTGTCCAGGCCCCAGGTCAGGCCGTTGTAATTGTGCTGCGTGTTCCCGAGCGAGAAGCCCTCC
Source organism: Candidatus Hydrogenedentota bacterium (assembly GCA_030430835.1). Classification (GTDB taxonomy): domain Bacteria; phylum Hydrogenedentota; class Hydrogenedentia; order Hydrogenedentales; family JAEUWI01; genus JAUIKJ01. Next base: position 657 of record JAUIKJ010000054.1, on the reverse strand, counting down.
ATCATGGTCTCGTAGACATCCGCCACATCGTCGCCGTCCGTATCCTTCACGAAGACCAGTTCCGGCGGCGAGGCGACGAGGAAGCCGCCGTTGTAGGGGAGAATCGAATCGGCGACCTTGAATCCTTCGGCATAAACCGTCCGTTTCTCATACACCCCGTCACCATCTTCATCCTCCAGAATCACGATGCGCCCCGGCACCTTCGGAAAGGGATAGCCCGGCATCTCGCAGACATACATCCGCCCATGCTCGTCCCACTCGATATCCACCGGATCAATCACATTGGGCTCAATGGCCACCAGTTCGATCTCAAAATCCGGATGGAGCACAAAGGACGCCAGCGGATCCTCCGCGGCATGTAGCTCGGGTGCCGAAACAAGGAGCAGAAAAAGCGGGAGCAGTCGTTTCATGGGAGAATTCCTTAGGCTTCCTCGGAGTATAGACAACCCGCACGCGGCATCGCACCGACACGCATCTAAGGTCCCCCTTCAAAGGGGGACAGAAATCCGAAGTGCATTTCGAACCGTCACTCAGTCCTCTCAAAGTCCCCCTTTGAAGGGGGATTTAGGAGGATGTCGACTCCCGCGATGGCTGGGAATAACCGGTCATCGCCAACGCCCCGACATCCCCCGTCCTTCGGACACCCCCTTCAAAGGG